>NZ_DATGTT010000047.1:0-200801 GCF_035301675.1 Lentibacillus sp.
TATCCGTTCGGCAAAAGACTTGAAGCCCACACTTTCCAAACGTTTCAAATACATAAACATTCTCCTAGTTATTCTCAGGGGTTCCGCAAAATATGTATCCAGCCTGGTTGGCATTTTAACGCATTTATTTTATCATAAAGAGAAGCACAAAAGAAGGCTAAAATCCATTACATAAGCTTTTGGGACTATTTTGAGAGGAGTGTTCATATGAATCTGGAAAATCCAACGCGGGAAAATCTGAAATTTATGCTGGATGAGCTGGCTGATCAGCTGGGAGTTGTCAATCGTGAGGTGATGGATGCAGCTGACTACGATTTAGATAAATATGCCGATATCAAGTTCATGTATGATATGATCAAACAAAAAGGCCAGCTGAGCCCATCCGAGACACAGGCATTTATCGATGAACTGAGATCGGTAAGGAAATCATAACGCATAGTAAACCAGCTAATAAAAACCGGTTCGGCAATCCAGCCGGAACCGGTTTTTATTACATTCATTCTTTGTCAAAATGCTTAAAAAATCATACAGTACCTTCCTGCTTTAGACCATTGATTAATAGATTTAACAAAAATCGATTGGAGATAAGGCTGAAAACATAATTGTTATTTGGTTTATTACGCCAGCAAAACTGAGTAACTGCCCATCAAAATAACCTTGAATACAGGCTCCATAATTATTCTGCATACGTATCCAGTGCATGTTTGGCAGCACGCTGTTCGGCTTCCTTCTTAGTATGACCCGCTCCCTCACCTGATATGTTACCGTTGATAATCACTCGCGCGATAAACTCTTTATCATGGGATGGTCCCTTTTCATCAGCAATCATATAGTCTATACTGTGATTGCGGTTCTGCTGCACTTGTTCCTGCAGTTTACTTTTATAATCCATCTCATGCGAAAAAGCACCTGTCGTTATTTTCGGATAAACATATTGTATCAGAAATTGAATGACGATATCGTATCCCTGATCCAGATACAATGCTCCCAGAAATGCTTCAAACACATCCGCTAGTATCGCCGGTCGTTCGCGGCCGCCTGATTGTTCCTCACCCTTACCCAGCAGCAGGTAGTCCCCAAAATTGAGCTCCCGGGAAAATTCGACCAGCGACGGCTCACATACAATCGATGCGCGTAATTTGGTCAGATCCCCCTCTGCCAGACGTTCCTTTTGCTTGTATAAATACTGGGATACACCGAGTTCAAGGACAGCATCACCCAAAAATTCCAACCGCTCATTATCCGAAAAACTTTCATCCCGATGCTCATTCACATAAGATGAATGTGTAAAAGCTTGTTTCAGCAAGCTTTTATCATTAAACGTTATATCCAGTTGTTTTTCCAATTGTGAAAGATTCATGCCGGTTGTCACCACTCTGCGTTAAGATTGATACATCTGAAATAGACTGAAAGCCCCGCATGGTGCGGGACTTCCTGCAAAACTATATGGATTCAGGATTGATTGCTGTTTATGTAATTGACAGCATCCCCAACCGTATTGATTTTTTCAGCTTCCTCATCAGCAATTTCCATGTCAAACTCATCTTCAAGTTCCATAACAAGTTCAACCACATCAAGTGAATCAGCTTCAAGATCGTCTTTAAAAGAAGCCTCCATGGTTACTTGTGATTCTTCCACTTCCAGTTTATCAACAATAATATCTTTCACTTTATCGAATACGTCTGCCACGATTCGTCACCCCCTTTCAAGAAGTTATGCATGGCAGAAACCCGAATTCTTGGCTTCTGTTCTACATCACCATACCGCCATCGATATGAATAGTCTGTCCAGTGATATATTTTGCATCATCTGAGGCCAGGAAACGGACAACCCGTGCTACATCTTCCGGTTCCCCCAATTTTTCGAGCGGTATCATGGAAAGCATTCCTTCCGTTTGCTCCTCTGTTAGGGCATCGGTCATATCGGTCGAAATGAAACCGGGCGCAACCGCGTTAACGAGGATATTCCGTGATGCAAATTCCTTGGCGGTTGATTTTGTCAAGCCAATAACGCCTGCTTTGGCAGCTGTATAGTTTGCCTGGCCTGCATTCCCGTTGACACCAACAATCGAGGATACGTTGATAATACGGCCGCCTTTTTGTCTCATCATTTGTCTTGAAACAGCTTTCGTGCATTGGAAGACGCCTTTAAGATTGGTGTCAATCACCTGATCAAATTCTTCTTCTTTCATCCGCATTAATAAGTTATCCCGATTGATACCCGCATTATTCACTAAAATATCCAGGCTGTCAAATTCATTGACAACTTCTTTCACCATGGCTTTTGCCTCTTTTTCATCCGCAACATTTGCCTGAATCTTAAACGATTGTACACCCATTTGCTTCATTTCTTCAACAACGGCTTGTGCCTTGTCTTCACTGCCGGCATAGTTGACGGCAACATTTGCCCCCTGTCTTGCAAGTTCCAGAGCAATCGCACGGCCGATGCCGCGCGAGGCACCCGTCACTAACGCACTTTTTCCTTCCAGCATCAGGATTCCTCCCTATACCATGTTAGAAACTCATTCAACGAGTCCGGATCCTCTATGGCAAACGTTTTGGTTTTACGGTCTATTTTCCGGACAAGTCCGCTTAATACTTTCCCTGTTCCAAGCTCAACGAATGCATCAACACCTTCATTCATCATATTCCGGACTGTTTCCTCGAAACGGACAGGTGAATACAGCTGTCTGATCAGCAGATCTTTAACACTGCTCTTGTCTGTGACAGGTTCAGCTGTGACATTGGCGTAAACCGGGATATCAGCATCGCTGAACGTTATACGGTCCAATTCTTTTGCAAATTGTTCATTGGCCGGTTTCATCAGTCTCGAATGAAATGGTCCGCTGACATTCAGGGGCAGGACTCGTTTAGCACCTTTCTCCTTTAAAAGTTCTTTGGCTGCATCAATCCCCTCTTTCGATCCGGAGATGACAATCTGTCCCGGACAGTTCAGATTGGCAATATCAGCAACCTGATCATCATTTAACGTATCAAGTGCCTGTTCGATATCAGTCTCCGCCATGCCCAGCACCGCTGCCATCGAGCCCTTGCCTTTTGGAAATGCTTCCTCCATCAGTCTTCCTCTGGTTGCAACAAGCGGCAGTGCTTCCTCAAAGGAGAGCGATCCTGCAGCCACAAGAGCACTGTACTCCCCAAGACTGTGCCCTGCTGCCATCTTCGGCTGGATGTTTTCCTTTCGAAGCAGCTTCTGAACAGCAACTCCGGCCAAAAGCAGCGAAGGCTGTGCATTTTCCGTTTCGGTCAGTTCTTCTTTTGGTCCTTCAAACATCAGCTGTGTCAGTTCTTCTTCCAACAGCTGATCTGCCTGCTGAAACAATTCTCTAACCTCAGTATATTCATCATAAAATGCTTTTGCCATACCGACCGCTTGAGAACCTTGGCCGGGAAATAAAAATGCCATACGTTTCATATTAATCCCCCTCCCAATCAACCGATTCGACCGTTGTTTTAATCGTATCAGTGACATTGTAATCAACCATATGTGCTGCCTGCTGAATGGCATTAAAGACTGCACGGCTGTTCGATGACCCGTGGGCTTTAATAACCGGTGATGTCAGTCCAAATAATCCTGCGCCGCCATACTCCGAGTAATCCAATTGGCTCTGCAAGCCTTTTAAATCGTTTTTGACCATACCGGCGGCTATTTTCGTTTTGACCGACGACATGAATGTTTCTTTCAGCATTGAAAACATGGTCATGGCTGTGCCTTCAATCGTTTTCAGTGCAATATTCCCGCTGAACCCATCGGTGACAACAACATCTGCGGCACCCGACAGAATATCACGCGCCTCAACGTTTCCGATAAAATTAACAGGCGCCTCTTTTAACTGATTGTAAGCCTTTTTCGTCAGTTCATTGCCTTTGCCCTCTTCTGTTCCAATGTTCATTAGGCCTACAGTCGGGTTGGAAATGGATCTTACCTTTTCTGTATAGATTGAGCCCATAATGGCATACTGAACCAGGTTATGTGCTTTCGCATCAACAGTTGCGCCGACATCCAGCAGCAAAAACCCTTTCCCGTCAGTTGTTGGAAGCGTCGGGCTTAATGCCGGACGGTCAATTCCCCGGATTCTGCCGATAACAAACAACCCCGCACTCATCAATGCACCGGTATTGCCTGCTGAAATACATGCATCCGCACGTTTTTCCTTCACTTCTTTGGCCATCAGGACGAGAGATGATTTTTTTTTGCTCCGGACTGCTCTGACCGGTTCATCTTCAGCCGTTATCGCCACGTCAGTATGAATAATTTCAATCCGTCCCGACCCGGATAAATACTGTTTGATTTTTTTCTCATCACCAATCAGCGTTATGTTCAGATTTTCAATGTTGGCTACGGCTTCTTCTGCACCCTTGACTATTGCTTCGGGTGCGTGGTCGCCGCCCATCGCATCAATTGCTATCTTCATTTCCAATGTCCCCTTTTGGATCGTTTGAACGATACATATGAAATAATCCGGTAAATACTTTTTCATTGTCGACAAAGCTGTCAACACGTACGACTGTCATCCCTTTGGCATCCACATCTTCAACGAAAGCCTTGGCAACAACACGTTCACCTGCTTTTACCTGTCTGGTGAACTTAATCTCTGATTTCGCGGTCAGTGCAAGCTCGTCGTTAATGACAGCGACCGCCAGCGAGTTTGCCTGTGCAAACAGGTGATGCCCGCGTGCAATTTTATTTCGCGAAAAAACGTGTTCTTTTTTGATTTCCAATATCGAAATGGCACGTCTATCAAGATCAAGATCGATAATTTCACCAATCACTTCATCCAGAGTAAGCGCCTTCACCGTTTCATTCCACTGGTATGCGGCGACAGACTTGATCCGTTCACGGAGTTCAGGTATGGCAAGCTCCATCCGGTCAAGCCTGATTGTTTGTATACTGACATTGAATTTTTCTGCAAGTTTCTCGTCGGTTATAAATGGTGTCGCCTCAATGGTTTCTTTTAATAACCGCTGGCGTTCTGTTTTACTGATTTTCATTAGCAGCTCCGTCCAATAGGAAAACATAGGTTTCACCCCAGAAGGTGTTCTGTATTTCTGTTTTCCGTTTAATTATACATTTACACGTTAATCCTATGACTTGGTCCTAACAGTAATATATAACACCACTTCTGGATATGCAAGCTATCATCGGATTTCTGTTTTCTTTACTCCAATTTCTCATAAAGAACAGTATGATCTTCCAGATAGATTTGCAGGTGCCTGAAAGAAGAATCGTTTTCGAGGAGTCCATTTTCAATGATCTCCTCAGCATCCTTACGTGCAGTTTCCAATGCCCTGTAATCATGAATCATGTCAGCTACTTTAAATTCGGGAAGCCCGCTTTGTTTCTTTCCAAAAAAATCGCCGGGACCGCGAAGTTTCAAATCCTGTTCGGATAACTCAAATCCGTTATTTGTTTCGGTCATGATCCGCATCCGTTCTTTTCCTGTTTCACCTTTCGGATCAGCAAGCAGAATGCAATAGCTTTGTTTTTCGCCGCGCCCGACACGGCCTCTGAGCTGATGCAATTGGGAAAGACCAAAACGTTCTGCATCATAAATGACCATAATCGTTGCGTTGGTCACGTTCACCCCGACCTCCACAACGGTCGTGGAGACGAGGACATCCACATCGCCATTTGCAAACTGTTTCATAATATCGTCTTTTTCATCTGTTGCAAGCCGGCCGTGCAACAGACCGATTTGCAGTGAACCCGAGTAAAATTCTTCAAGCTGATGATATAAATCAACTGCGTTCTGAATATCCAGCTTATCGGATTCCTCAATTAATGGACAGACAACATACGCTTGTTCACCCTGCTCTGCCCGTTTAGCAATGAATTGCAATATCCGATCGAATGTATTTTCCTTGGCCCAGTACGTCTCAATCGCTTTCCGTCCTGATGGCATCTCATCAATCACCGAAACATCCATATCACCGAATGCCGTTATGGCCAATGTCCGCGGAATGGGGGTTGCAGTCATAAATAATACATCCGGATTAAGGCCTTTTTCCCTTAATGCCCGCCGCTGTTCAACCCCGAATCGGTGCTGTTCATCGACGATTACAAAGCCCAGGTCATTGAAAAACACATCATCCTGGATCAAAGCATGCGTTCCGACCACAATATCGGCTTCATGATTTTCAATGGCAGTAAGGATTTCTTTTCGTTTTTTGCCTTTCACTGACCCGGTCAATAAAACAATTGAAGCCCTTTTCCCAAAAGTTTCATTCAGTGACTGGAAATGCTGTTCAGCCAATATTTCAGTCGGCACCATTAAAGCACCCTGTTTGCCGGCGGTAATTGAAGCATAGAGGCATATTTCAGCAACGGCTGTTTTACCTGATCCGACATCCCCCTGCAAAAGCCGGCTCATTCTGTAGGGAGATTTCATATCAGCCAAAATCTGGTTCAAGGCTTTTTGCTGTGCTTTTGTCAGGGAGAATGGGAAACTGTCGATAAATTCCCTAAGGATGGCCGGTTCATAATGCTGCGTGTTTCCGCTCGTTGATTCCCGTTTTATTTTCCTGAGCAGCTGCATTTTAAGCTGAAACAGTAAAAATTCCTCGTATGTAAACCGGCGTCTGGCATGCTTCAGTTCGACTCTGTTTGCGGGAAAATGCATAGTGGAGACAGCATCGGCCCGATCCGGCAGCTTATAGGATTCCAGGTATCGATCCGGCAACAACTCCCGTATGTCATTTTGATATGTTTTAATCGCATTCCTGACAGCTTTCTTCACTTTATAATTGGTCACATCACCTTTTAATGAGTACGTCGGTTGAATTGCTGTCTGCTCATTTGCCGTACCTTTTTTGTAATGATTGACTGTTATCTGCAGCCGGTGAGCGTCCCATTTGCCTGTCAGCGTCACGGTGTCTCCGGGATTTAGCTGTTTTTTGGCAAACCCCCTATTGAACATGACCGCCTTTACCGCAACACCTTCCACTTCGACATTAAATGACAGCCTCGATCTTTTTTTGCCATAAAAATTAAGGGAAGGCTCATGGATGATCCTTCCCTCGATGGTGACCTTATCCTCATGAATCAATTCACTTAGCGGTTTAATTTCAAATACATCATAGCGGTAGGGAAAATAGTAAAGCAAATCTTCCACGGTATGAATGTCCATTCCCCCTAAATCGGCTGCAAGTTTTTCCCCAATGCCTTTAATGACTGTAACTGGATCACTCAACATGTTTGATCACTTCTTTCTAGACCGACATTCCAAATATTTTCTCCTTTAAAAGACATCCGGCTGGGGTGTCTGCGTAACCGCCTTCACCTGTTTCGCGCAGGCTTGTAGGCATCTGTTTGCCAATCCGGTACATAGCACCAATCACTTCGTCACATGGGATTGTGCTCGTGACGCCGGCGAGTGCAAGGTCAGCGGAAACAATGGCAAGTGACGATCCACCGGCGTTACGTTTTACACATGGCACTTCTGCTAAACCAGCAACCGATCACAAACAAGCCCGAGCATATTCTTTAGGGTCATCGCAAATGCTTCGGCTGATTGCTGCGGTGTACCGCTGGCCATTTCTACAATAGCCGTCCCGGAACAACTGATTGTACGGTTTTTCTCATTAATCGCGCGAAATTTTGGTTTGTTGTGCGATATTATTTACTTGTGTTTATAATCTATATTTCTCAGCTTACGATTTTAGCAATCTGTTCAATATGATCGGCATTTTCCATTTCCTTTAGAATACTGTCATCGACATTCTGATCCACTTCAATAACCATCAGTGCTTCTTTTCCAATGTCCTTTCGGTTCACTTCCATATGACCGATGTTAATTTGATGCTTTGCCAGAATTTCCGTAACTGAGGCAATCGCTCCAAACCGGTCATTGTGCATGATCAGGATGGCTGGATGATTGCCGGACAGGCGCAATTCAAATCCATTCAATTCGGTGATTTCAATTTTTCCGCCGCCAATCGAAATACCGACAAGTTCAATCTGCTCTAAACCATCCCCGACAATCAGCCTCGCTGTATTCGGATGATCGACGCCCGCGCTATCTTCAATAAATTCAATATCGAGGCCATGTTCTTTGGCAATTTCAAGTGCCTGATTCATTCTCGGATCATCTGTCTCAAATCCAAGCAGACCGCCTGCTAAGGCAAAATCCGTCCCGTGACCTTTATATGTTTTGGCAAATGATTCATATAAATGGATCTTTGCCCATTTCGGTTCGTTTCCCAGTAGATTCCGTGCTGCTTTTCCGATTCGTGCTGCTCCTGCTGTGTGTGAACTTGATGGTCCAATCATGACCGGTCCGATAATGTCAAATACTGAGTTAAATTTCACGATAGAACACCACCTGTAAGAATAACGTTTTCTTCCTTTGCTAATTATAACAAAAAACGCTATAATAATCACTTGTGGATTGTACGTTGATGTATGATCGGGCGGGAGAGGGACAGTAAAATAACGGTGACATCGTATGTCTTATCAGGACAACATGAGATCACAAACTGCTAATGGAACATGGCTTACTGACTTAACGGCCGGATTAATCGGATATTTGACGACTGTCTATATAGTAGTGGTCAACGGCTCGATACTTAGTGAGGCGGGCATTTCGCTGGAAAGCGGGATGATGGCCACCATTCTTGCCAGTTTTGCCGGGACCATACTAATGGGGCTGTACGCAAAACTTCCATTAATCGTGATTCCCGGCATGGGGATAAACGCATTGTTTTCTTACTCCATTGTGGAAAGCACTGGACTTTCATTTCAGGAAGGTCTGACGGTTGTTCTTGCTGCCTCTATCTTATTTATAATAACAGCTTTCTCGAAACTCGGAACTGTTCTAAAAGAGGCAATCCCCGAAGCATTAAAACACGCGATTACAGTCGGACTAGGCTTTTTCCTGATTTTAATCGGGCTTGAGAAAAGCGGACTTGTGGTTAGCGGCGAAGAAACGATAATAGCTATCGGTGACTTTACATCGTCTGCGTTTATCGTCAGCTTGCTGACATTGTTCATTGCGATATTCTTATTCATGAAAAATATTCCGGCCAATTTCCTTGTTACCATGATCGTCGGAACCGTCCTCGCTTACGTATTTGGGGTTCTTGAGACAACAAAATCTTCAATTCAAATGAACATGAATGATATGTTGTCCATGCCTTCATTTTCGGCAGTGGGTGATCTGGAATTCTGGCTGGCTGTTTTCCCGCTGACCATCATTCTCGTTTTTGAGAATATGGGGCTGCTGCATGGACAGCTCCAAATGCTGAACCAGCAAAACAGCTACAATAAAGCTTACAGGACGACTGCGTTTTCATCATTGATGAGTGCGTTTTTTGGAACATCGCCTACTGTGTCTGCAGCGGAAAATGCGGCTGTTATTACATCCGGCGGAAAAACAGGAAAAACCGCTATAACAGCAGGATTGCTGTTTCTGGCTACACTGCTCGTCATTCCATGGATTTCCATGATTCCGAATGCGGCAATCAGTCCAATATTAATTATTGTTGGCGTACTGATGGCACAAAATCTCCGGAATATACCGCTGGATGACCTATCGGAAGCGTTACCTGCCTTCCTGATTGTTGCCATGATCCCATTCACCTACAGCATTGCTGATGGTATGGCATTCGGATTTATTGCTTACCCGCTCGTGAAAGCAGCTATGTCCAAACAGAAGGATTTATCGGCAATACTGCTGGTTATTTCAGCTTTGTTCCTGTTTTATTTTGTCATGAAAATAATCGGAATATAAAAAACCTCCCCTTACAGTCCGGGGAGGCTTTTTTTCAGATTTGGCTGTTTCCTGAAATGTTGTTTAAGATTCTGTTCAACTGCTAAGCTAAAGACCAACAATCTTTACAAAGAGAGCCTTGGATTTTTATTCTACTGAAAAAATAAACGCATAAATCGGCTGGTTGCCTTTATGAACTTCTATTTCAATGTCTTCAAATGTTTCTTCAACATACTTCTCAGTAGCTTTTACATCTTCATCACTTGCATCTTCACCCTGAAGAATTGTCAGGATTTCATCATCGTCAGTGATCATTTCAGCGAGCAATGACTTGACCGTTTCGATTTTATCTTTATGGGAAGCTTTAATTGCCCCATCTGCCAGTCCCATAAAATGATCCTTTTCAATCATCATGCCATCAATTTTTGTATCGCGAATTGCATATGTAACCTGTCCGGTTTTAACTTCCTTGCCAGCAGCTTCCATCGATTGACGGTTCTCATCAATAACGGATTCCGGATGAAAAGCCAAAAGTGCGCTTATACCCTGTGGTATTGTTTTCGTCGGTACTACTGCGGCGTTTACCCCGGCCAGTTCTGCAGCCTGTTCCGCTGCCATTACAATGTTTTTATTGTTCGGCAAAACCAGGACATTGCTTGCATTTGCTTCTTCAATTGCGCCCGCGATATCCTTTGTGCTCGGGTTCATTGTTTGTCCGCCTTCAATGACAACTGATGCCCCAAGACTTTCAAACAGTTCTTTAATTCCGGAGCCCATTGCCACGGTCACGATTGCATATTCAGTTTTTTCTCGTTGTGCCGTGTTCTTATTTCCACTGACAATGGCTGTATGCTGATCACGCATATTTTCAATTTTCATGTTTGTCAAGGAACCAAATCGCTGTCCAAGTGTCATCACTTCACCCGGATATTCCGCATGGACGTGAACTTTGACAAGATCATCATCCGAAACAACCAAGAGTGAATCACCGTGTTCACTCAGTTCATTACGGAAAGTCTCTTCATCAAACGGATTTCTTTCCAGCTTGTCCGGCTCAAATCTGACCATAAATTCTGTACAATAACCATACTCAATTTCTGAAGCATCCATGAAATCCTGAGCGATTTTATGATGCTCCGCATTGACCATTTCATCCATTTCAATGTCATCTGTATCTGATTTGGGAACCGCTTCACCTTTCAGTGCCGCCAAAAAGCCTTCATAAATCGTGACAAGCCCCTGACCGCCTGAGTCAACCACACCCACTTCTTTCAATACAGGGAGAAGATCTGGTGTGCGTTTCAGCGATGCTTTTGCTTCTTTTACGACCTTTTCCATTAAAGCGGTTACATCCTTTTCGGTTTCCGCGGCCTCAATTGCTGTTTTAGCTGCATCGTTTGCAACGGTCAAAATGGTACCTTCAACAGGTTTCATAACCGCCTTGTATGCTGTATTGACACCACTGTCAAAGGCATCGGCCAAATCTGCGGCTGACAGCGATTGTTTCTGCTCCATTCCTTTTGCAAATCCGCGAAACAACTGGGACAAGATAACACCGGAATTCCCGCGTGCTCCCATAAGCAGCCCTTTTGCAAAAGCATTGGCTACCTCTGAGATATCTTCGCTGTTTAATTTTTTAACTTCATCTGCACCGGAAGTGATCGATAAATTCATATTTGTGCCGGTATCACCGTCCGGAACGGGAAAAACATTTAAAGTATCTATTTTTTCGGCATTGTTTTTCAAATGGTGTGCACCTGAGAGTACCATTTGCGTAAACATCACACCATTTAACGTTTCTGATGTCACAATACTTTCCTCCCTCTTAACAACAGTAAGCAAAAAGCGGTCAACCCGCGATGTTGCGCTTAATCCTTAGCAACCCGGACACCTTGAATATAAATATTCACCGAATCAATTTCAAGGCCCAAAGATTTGCTCAGCGTATATTTCACCTGTGATTGAACATTATGCGCAACTTCTGAAATTTTCGTCCCATAACTGACGATTATATACATATCAATATGGAGGTGAGTATCCTCTTGTCTGACAATGACACCTTTTGAAAAGTTTTCTTTCCTGAGAATCTCAGCTATACCGTCCCTTATTTGGCTTTTCGATGCCATGCCGACAATCCCGTAGCATTCTACGGCAGCACCGCCGGCTATTGTAGATATCACTTCATTTGTAATGGTTACCTGACCATCGTTAGTATTCAATTCTATGGACATCATAATCCTCCTTTGACACCACGCTCATTATTGAGTGTTGTTCAAAAAGCCCGGTGAAAATAACGCATCGAATTTCAGCGCCCGCTTGTATTTCCGTTCCTTGGGAAAGAAAAGCACTAATGCTCGCTTGAGCTGCGAATTCAGTGACGTATTTCCTGTATTCATGTATCTGTATGCATGTACTCCGTCCACCGAAATCTTCGCGCGTTAAACTTCCGATTCTTTTCATCCTTTTTTGAACACGTATTATAAGGATATTTTACTATAAGCATGCATTTATTAAAAGCATTTGATGAATTTGCCTTGTAGAGAAAGAAGAACACTAATGATGCAAATTCAAGGTAACTTTTCCTGTGCTCGAAACGAAGCCGCCTCGAACTTATTGGTCCTTGTGATCCTCCTTCTTGATTGCGCACTATAACAATGGATGATTTACCCCGATATGTCAAGCAATTTTTCTTTATCCCGCATGCAATACACACACTTCTGTCCCTCAATTAACAATCAGCGTCGACCCCCCGCTGAGCAACGTTTCAACTTACTGTCCTATCCTCCGCCAGTAATTGCATTACAGGAGCAATTATGATAAATTGGATAAGTAAATGCAGGAAACAGTTTTTAACAGGAGGGATTACAGTGGCTAGAAAATGTACCGTGACCGGACGCCAAACCCGCACCGGAAATAATCGTTCTCACGCTATGAATGCAAATAAACGCAACTGGAAAGCCAATGTGCAAAAGGTTCGTATTATGGTAGACGGGAAACCGAAACGTGTTTATGTATCTGCGCGTGCCCTGAAATCAGGCAAAGTACAACGCGTTTAATAATACAAAATAACGCTTGACTGAAAAGCATCCCCATTAAGGATGCTTTTTTTATTTAGCTGAATCTAAAATTAGCAAAACAATCTTATACAGGAGCCATAATCAATAAAAAATAAGCTTCTGCCAATAACATGACAAAAGCCGAGTAAGCTTGATTATTTCTCTTTCCTGAAAACACCGGCGATAACCCTTACAAATCCGCCGATAAACCTCGGGAGCTTAATAGTATAAAATTTCATGAGTTCTCCGCCTCCTCTGTTTATTAGAAAACTTGGTTTATGGCGAAAGCCCTAGTTACACTTATGCAGTAAGAAAGTACGTATACTTTTTACTGTCAAACAAAGCTTTCAATAAAATCGCACTTACTGGACATCATTACTCTTTATTACTAATAGTATGCCTTCTTCGTACGAAAAAGTACCAAAATCTGAAATAAGCTTGTTTGAAATGCAGAGTGTTGACCCCCATGTAATCGTTTCATCGGTAAGCGGATAATAAAACCCCTCCAGAGTCAGCCCCCTCACAAATTGGGTATATGGAATAAACGAAATGTTCGGATAGTTCTTGTCATAACTGATTTTATGCGTGCCGGCTCCCGATAATTCGAGCTGATTTTGACTATCCGCAATCAGCCCCTTAATATTCCTGTCCATTATGGAATAAAGCAACTGTATATTGATTATTTCGTGGTCGAGACGGCCCCCTGTCACTCCGAATAAATATATTTTTTCCGGATTTAATGAATAAGCCTGTTCCAACGCAATTTCAAGGTCTGTCTGATCTTTTTCGGAAGGATATTGTTCAAACACTTTTGCCTGTCTCCGTACTGCATCTTTATCTGTATCATTCATAGAATCAAAATCACCAACAGCATAATCGGGTGTAATACTATTCTCCACTAATGTCAGGGACCCCCGATCAGCACCAATCCAGACATCTATCACAGCTTCGTATCGGGATAAGTCCGGCACCAATTGCCGCGGACCGTTTCCTATAATGCCAATATGTAACACGGGTTACTCCGCCTTTCCGGTTGCCTGGCGAATTTCCCGGATTGCCTGCTTGCGATCAGCTTGCTTAAAAACGGCACTTCCAGCAACCAGCACATCAGCGCCGGCATCCGTGCACAGTTTTGCCGTATCACAGTTGACGCCGCCATCAACTTCGATTTCAAACAATAATTGGTGCTGCTCCCTCCAGGCTGCAACCTTTTCTATTTTTTTTACAACGTTGCGGATGAATGATTGACCGCCGAAGCCCGGGTTAACTGTCATAAGTAACACCAAATCAACATCATGGATAATATCCCGAATCATCTCAACGGGGGTCGCCGGATTAATGACAACTCCCGCTTTTATTCCCTGATCCTTGATCAGTTGAACCGTCCGGTGCAAGTGGGGACAAGTTTCCTGATGAACCGTGATGATTGATGCACCAGCCTTGGCAAAGGC
The DNA here is from genome assembly GCF_035301675.1 of Lentibacillus sp. NCBI lineage: Bacteria > Bacillati > Bacillota > Bacilli > Caryophanales > Bacillaceae > Lentibacillus > Lentibacillus sp. Next base: position 14,232 of record NZ_DATGTT010000047.1, read on the forward strand.
CGGAATGTATTGATCTGGGTTTTCAATCATCAGATGGACATCCAACGGTAATTCAGTGTGCGGCTTAATGGAATCAGCGATGAGCGGTCCGATTGTGATATTTGGAACAAAATGACCATCCATTACATCGACATGAATATAATCCGCGCCGCCTTTTTCAACATCTTGTATTTCATTACCAAGCTGGGAGAAATCAGCTGATAATATGGAAGGTGCTATTTTCGTCATACTAATACCTCGGCTTTCGTGAGTTAATTTCGTCTAAAAAACGAAGGTAATGATCATAACGGCTTGAAGCAATTTGTCCGTCGGTTACAGCCTGTTTCACCGCACAGCCAGGCTCTTTCTTATGAAAACAGCCACGAAATTTGCAATCTGCTTTCAGGTCAACAATTTCCGGAAAACAATCACCTAATTCCCCGGCTATGATTTCATTGAAATCAAGTGAACTGAATCCTGGTGTGTCAGCTACAAGACCATTGCCTGCTTCGACCAGCTCGACATGTCTTGTCGTATGTTTTCCTCTTCCCAGACTTTCGGATATGCCGGCCGTTTTTAATTCAAGGGAAGGATTGACAGCGTTTAACAACGATGATTTCCCTACGCCTGATTGACCGGCAATGACAGAGATTTGGTCAGAGAAATAATCCTTTAAATGGTCCGGTTCTTCCAACGCTCTGGAAGAAACCAGTTCGACTGAGTAGCCGATTTCTCTATATAATTTTTGATAAACACTAATCGATTCCAGCTCTTTATCAGACAGGAGATCCTTCTTCGTAATAAAGATAACCGGACTGATTTCTTTTGATTCAATCAGCACAAGGAAACGATCCAATAAGAGTGGATTGAAATCAGGCATAATGGCTGAACTGACAATAATTACCTGATCAACATTTGCCACCGGCGGCCGGATCAGTATATTACGTCTCGATTTGATGGAATGAATATATCCTTCCTCCGGATTATCACCATCGAATTCCACAAAATCACCGACAAGCGGTGTGATCTTTTGTTTGCGGAATACCCCTCTTCCTCTGCATTGAAATACGTTATCACCGCTCTTGACGTAATAAAACCCGCTTATTGCCTTCATAATTCTGCCTTCAGCCATTTATTCACCTTCCGCTTCTTCATATGGAATTGACTTGTCGATAACCACTTCGTCATCGCGCATAACCCGATAATTCGCAACATTGTCGGGTGCTATTGTTAATGGGATTGTAAATTCCCTGTCCTCGGTTATCTTATATTCTTCGTAGACTTCTGAAATCGACCGGTTATTATCACCAATATAAATTTTAACGGTTTGTTCGACCGGCTTATCACTGTTTTCATCTTCCTGTTTCGGGTTGTAACTTACCGTAAATGTTTCTTTGTGATTGACAGGCGGCTTTTCCTCAGGCCCTGTAGAAATATAAACATTGACGGTATCACCCTCTCCCAGTTCGGTCCCTGCTCCCGGTTCCTGCCGGATAACATCGCCTTCAGGAGTACTGTCAGAGTTTTCTTGCTTGATTGATGCGTTCAATCCTTGCTTCTCCAGGGAGTTAATGGCCTCCTGTTCACTCATCCCTTTCAGGTTATTCAAACTGATTGGCTCAGGACCCTTACTGACATCAAACACGACTTCAGCTTCGTCCGGTATAACTTCAGTCCCCGGAGAAGGAAAAACATGATTCATAATTTCACCTGCGTTATAATCACTTGAATATGTTTTATTCGCAGAAATATCCGTAAACCCCTGACTTTCAAGTATACGCTTGACCTGATCAAAGTTCTTGCCGACATAATCGTCAAATGCTACTGTTTCTTTTCCCTGGCTGACAACGATTGTAACTGTATCTTCTTCCTTTACTGTTGCACCGCCTTTCGGTTCTGTCCGTATAGCAACACCCTCTTCGATCTCATCCGAGTAAGTTTGTTCACGCTCTGTATTCAGATTCAGTTCACGTAAATCGGATAAAGCTTCCTCGTACTGCATGCCGCTGACATCAGGTATCTCAACGTCTTCAGGCTGAAACACATCAGGAATAAAGAACCATGCTGCTACGCCTGCCGCCAGCAATAAAAATACTATACTAAGGATGATTGGCCATTTTTTTCTCCGCCGCTTTTTTCCCGATTTCTTATCGTTATCTGTATTATTTTCAGCTGTATATGCCTTCGTAGTATCATTTGATGGACCGGCAATCGTATCACCATTCGGGCCTTCTTCAATTTGATTGTCGGTTATAATAGGAATAGCCTTCGTTTCTTCCCCCTCTTCTTCCGGGGGAACAAATCTTTCCTCATTGATCCTGTCCGGATCCTGTGCCGTTTCCAGATCGTCTTCCATTTCATATACTGAATCATAACGGTGAAAGGGATCTTTGGCCGTAGCCTTTAACACAATGTTTTCGACGGACTGTGGAATATCCGGATTATACCACTGTACTGATGGTGTATCGTTCTGCAAATGCATTAGTGCGATTGAAACAGGTGATTGGCCTGAAAAAGGCAGTCTCCCCGTCAATAATTCAAATAGGACAATCCCCAACGAATAGATGTCGGACTTCTTGGTTGCTGTCCCTCCACGGGCTTGTTCAGGAGATAAATAATGGACAGAACCCAGGATGGAGTTCGTTTGAGTTAATGCCGTTGAGCTTAGTGCCATCGCAATTCCGAAATCTGTCACTTTAACCTGACCATATGTATCAATTAAAATATTTTGCGGTTTAATATCCCGGTGTATGATGTCGTTGTCATGGGCCTGTGCAATGGCTGATGTAATTTGTGCCATGATGTCCATTGCCTCTTCCACATCAAGCGGTGCGTAATGTTGTATGTACTCCTTAAGTGTTAATCCGTCCACATATTCCATCGCCATGAATAATATCCGATCTTCTTCCCCGACATCATAAATGCTGACAATATTCGGATGGGACAAACTTGCTGCTGATTGTGCTTCCCGGTCAAACCGGGCAATGAACTCTTCATCATTGGCATAATCAAGGCGCAATACCTTGATTGCTACGTTACGGTCCAAAATCGTATCTTTTGCAAGATAAACATCAGCCATACCGCCGCCGCCAATGGATCCTTTTATCCTGTAACGCTCATTCAGCAGATGCCCGTCCAGCATTAGGCCTCACCCTCTTCCGTGGCTGTGTCATGATGTACAATTACTAGGGATATGTTGTCCTCTCCGCCCCGATCGTTGGCGAGTTCAATCATGTCATTACTGACTGATTCGAGGTCCTGTTCTTTCTGGATAAATGATGAAAGCTCTTCATCCGTCACCTTATTTGTCAGCCCATCAGAACACAGCAAGAGTTTATTGTCCCATTCCCACGTCATGGATTGGGTATCAGCAGCTATGTCTTTTTCTGTTCCAAGTGCCTTCAGCAAAACATTTTTACGCGGATGGTGTTCAGCATCCTCCTTACTGATCTGACCGGACCTGACGAGTTCATTTACCAATGAATGATCTTCCGTTATTTGTCCGAACCCCTCATCAGTCAGCATATAGCATCGGCTGTCACCGATATGGGCAACAGCGATAAAACCATCTGTACAAATTGCTGCGACCACCGTCGTTCCCATCCCGGCATATGCTTCATTGTTTTGAGCATGTGCCAAAAGGGCAGTATTCGCTTCCTCAAGGATTTCCTTTAACCATGTCTCTGATGCTGCAGATGAATTGAAGCCATCTGTCTGCTCCCATTTATCCCGGACGAAGGATATGGCTATCTGACTGGCGACATCTCCTGCCTGATGACCGCCCATCCCATCAGCAACGATTGCCAGCAGCTGGCCTGTCCGGTTATAAAATACACCGCCGTCATCTTCATTATGTGGTCTGACACGTCCCTGATCTGTCTGAAAATACGCTTTCACTTTTCTCACCTCTCAACAGCAATCATGCATTGCAGCCTGCACGCTGGTTATACTCGCTTGAATCTTGTCAGAAAAAAACCGTCAGTTGAAAATGTTTGCGGAAATAATTGCAGACCAATTTCAGAATGCCCCGGTGAATGCTGAATCATGGATGGTAATTGTTCAAAAAAGGCTGTGTCTAAAATAAACTCCGGATTTTGGTCCAAAAAGGTTTGTGCAACTTCGTCATTCTCCGTTTTATCAACCGTACAGGTGCTGTATACCAACAGTCCGCCTTTTTTTAATAATGGCGCCACATTCTTCAGTATATCTGTCTGAATCTGTGCTAAACGGTAAATATCGTTTTCCGTTTTATTATATTTAATATCCGGCTTGCCGCGAATCACACCAAAACCCGAACATGGCGCATCAATCAGAATACGGTCAAAGCTTTCCTTTTCGTGCCTTTCCTGCAATTTGCGGGCATCACCGGCATTGGCATCAATTATCGTCAAATCAAGTGCAGCCGCTTTGTCGCTTATTTGTTTTACTTTCTTGGCATGAAGATCATATGCAGAGATTGAACCCTTGTTTTGCATTTTTTCGGCAGTATGTGTCACTTTGCCGCCTGGTGCACTGCAGGCGTCCAAAACAGACATTCCGGGCTCGGCATTAAGCATTTCCGTTACCAGCATCGAACTCTGATCCTGGATGGTGATATAACCTTCTTCAAAAAGTCTTGTCCGCAAAACATTGCCTTGATTAACAATAATGCCTTGACTGGAGAAACCGGATGACCTTGTTTCAAAACCGAGTTCATGAAGCTCATCCATCACTGTCCGGCGACTGATCTTTAACGGCTGTACGCGAATCGACAAGGATTTTCTCTCTAGATTGGCATAACACATGTCCCTTGTCATGTCATAACCATACATGTCTATCCACCGTTTAACAAGCCATTCAGGATGACTTGTTTCAAGGGCAAGACGTTTTGCTATATTTTCAATTGCAGTTGTATCCGGAACACCTTTGCGCTGTATGCTTCTCAGTACACCGTTAACAAATGAAGCAATCCCTTTATGTCCCCGCTGTTTTGCAATTTCAGCCGCTTCATTGATAACGGCATGATCCGGAATCCTATCCAGAAAATGCATCTGATAAACAGACATACGCAAGAGCATACGCAACCATGGTTTTATCTTTTTCTTTGTATCGATAAAGGCATCCAGATAATAATCCAAAGTTAACTTCCGCTGGATGGTTCCATAAACAATCTCCGTCATGAGAGCTTCGTCTTTTTCCGGAATGTTTCGGGATGTAATTTCATGATCAATCAATAAATGACTGAAACCGCTGTCCTGTTCAATACGCACAAGCAAATCAACAATTGCTTCTCTTACCCGAAAGTTTTCCATTTAATCACCCAATACTATGCCTGTTTTAATCCTATCTGGCGATCCCTGCAAATATTGACTCACCGTCATCCGCTTTTTACCTGCAGGCTGTACCTCCGTTATCCGGAGGCCTTTTTGGTTGCCGCATACGACGACAAAGGCTTCATTATCTACGATGTCAACAATTTCACCAGGGCTTCCCTTATATGTGTGATTATCCATTTCGCCCCACCATATCTTCATTTGACCTCCATCATATGTCGTAAAAGCAACCGGCCAGGGATGCATGCCTCTAATATGATTATAAATAACATCATGCGGGTTTTGCCAATCAATTCTTTCCTGATCACGCTTAATATTAAAGGCAAATGTCGCCAGACTTTCATCCTGACTTTCAGGGGTGATATTTTGGGCAAATATTTCCGGCAATGTGTCAGCCAGAAGCAGAGCGCCTGTTTCAGACAGTTTATCGTGCAGCGTCCCGACATGGTCAGCTGCCGCAATCTTTACGGACTGCTGTACGATAATATCACCGGCATCCAATTTTTCAGCCATGTACATGAGGGTAATACCTGTCTTTTGTTTTCCCTGGAGAATAGCATAATGAATCGGAGCCCCGCCCCGGAGCTCAGGCAATAATGATGCATGGACATTAATACAGCCAAATTCAGGGGTTTCAAGCAGTTCTTTCGGCAAAATTTGTCCATAAGCTGCTGTAATAATGATATCGGGTTTATAAGCGAGAATTTTTTTATATTCATCATTTAATTTTTCGGGCTGCAGTACCGGAATTTCATATTTTTCAGCCGTTTTTTTAACAGGAGGCGGTGTTACGATTTTTTTCCTGCCTTTCGGGCGGTCAGGCTGTGTCACAACCAATACAATTTCATACTCTGTCAGCATAAGTTTTTCCAGAATCGGCACGGAAAAATCCGGTGTCCCCATAAAAACAAGTCTTTTCATAAGGCAGTGCTCCTTTCTAGGTACAGCATTCACTACATTAGCTGGTACGGCTGCATATCAACGGAGATCTGCAAATCATCTTTGCGCATCTCATCATCAAATTGCCGGATAATTTTATGGATTAACGTTCGCAGTTTTGGTTCCTGTTTGTATTTTACCATGCATTGGTAGCGATATCTATCCTTCATCCGTGATATTGGTGAGGGGGTCGGCCCTAAGATGACTGTATCTTCCCGGACATACTTCCATAAGGTTTTTACGATTTTTTGGGTCGTCTGAACCGCTGTCACATGATTCTGATGAGATACTGTGATTAATGTCAGGAACACGTATGGCGGATATTGAAATTTTTTGCGCACTTGCATTTCCTGCTGGTAAAACTGTGTGAAATTATAATGACTTGCCAGTTCAATACTGTAATGTTCCGGTGTGTACGTCTGAACAATCACCTCACCCGGCAGTTCGTGTCTGCCCGCCCGTCCGCTCACCTGTGTAAGGAGCTGAAAAGTTTTTTCGGATGAGCGAAAATCCGGCAGATTCAGCATCGAATCAGCTGTCAGAACGCCAACGAGTGTTACATTCTCAAAATCAAGCCCTTTTGCAATCATTTGCGTTCCCAGCAGTATATCCGCCTCTTTATTGGCAAATTGGGCCAGCAGTTTTTCATGCGCCCCTTTTCTTCGTGTTGTATCCACATCCATCCGCAGCACCCTTGCTTCCGGAATCAATTGGGTCAGCGATTCTTCTATACGCTGTGTTCCAGTTCCGAAAAAACGGATTAAATGGCTGCTGCATGATGGACAATACATTGGCATGGGTTCTTCATATGAACAATAATGGCATTTTAACCGGTTGTTGTGCTTATGGAATGTCAGTGCAATATCACAATGCGGACATTCTTTCACATGTCCGCATTCCCGGCACATAACAAATGTTGAATAGCCGCGCCGGTTTAACAACAGAACTATTTGTTCTCCGCGTCTGATTCGCTCTTCCATATTCTCTTTCAGACTGCGTGAAAACATCGATCGGTTACCGGCATGAAGCTCATCACGCATATCCACAACATTAACTTCAGGCATCGCCTTTTCATTGGTTCGTTTACTTAAGGTTGTCAGCTTATAGACACCTTTTTGTGCTCTCGCATATGATTCCAGTGTCGGTGTCGCACTGCCAAGGATGACAGGGCATTGATGGTCCTTCCCGCGATGAATGGCAACATCCCGTGCATGATAGCGTGGCTGATCTTCCTGTTTATAGCTGTTTTCATGTTCTTCATCTATAATGATAATCCCAAGGTTTTCAAACGGGGCAAAAACAGCTGATCTGGCGCCGACCACCACTTGAACCTCTTTAAGGTGGACGCGCCGCCATTCATCGTACTTTTCCCCGTGGGATAAAGCGCTATGCAATACTGCGACATTCGACCCGAACCGTCCCTTGAACCGTCTGACCATCTGTGGTGTCAAGGATATTTCCGGGACAAGGACAATCGCTTCTTCCCCTTTGTCAATTACATCCTGGATTGCTTGCAGATAGATTTCTGTTTTTCCGCTGCCTGTTACACCATGCAGTAGAAACACATCATGCCGGTCGTCATTAATACGCTGTTTCACTGGTTTGATGGCTTCTTGCTGCTGTGCTGTCAGTTCTAAAGCTGTTGTCTTTTCAAATGCATGTTCATCATACGGATTCCTGTATACTTCTTTCTTAAACGCATTGAGTAAATTTTTATTAAGTAATGCATTTATTACAGATCGTGTTGTCCCGAATTTTTTCAGTACACGGTTAAGCTCGATTTCTTCCGGGCTGTCAATAAAAAAAGCAAGAATTTCCTGCTGCTTTTTGGCTTTGTTGGACGTATCCTGGAGCGCTTCTTCCAGCAGATGGACTTCACGTGCCGGTTTAAGGAAAGTGATATGCTTTTTCGTCACTCTTGATTTGACTAGGTAATGAACAGCAATATCACCAGCCTGTATCGCTTTTTGCACCTGGTAAAAGCTGACCCCGGCATTTTCCAGCAGCTCTTCATACGAAACAAAATCCCTTCCGGCAAAAAACACTTCAAGCTGCTTATGTAGCGGGGCACTGGTCAATCGTTCCAGTTCTTTTTTATAATTTGCTTTCAACACTTGTGGAAGCATCGCCTGAAAAGCCGTAATATATAAACTTAAAGTCTCTTCTGCCAGCCATTTGCCCAAATTAAGCAATTCAGATGTCAGAATAGGGGTCAAATCGAGGATATCAATTAATTCTTTTAAGTTATCCAAGCTGGATTCACTGGCTCTCGCAACGACATATCCCATTACTTTTCTCGGACCAAATGGAACGATGACGCGCATTCCCGGCTGCAGCATTTCCTGAAACCGTTCGGGTATCTGGTAATCAAATGTCTGGTTAATAGAACTTGCCGGAACATCCACGATTACTTTGGCTATATTCACATTGTTTCATCCTTCATATCACGGGCTATTAATTTCAGTACTTCTTCAGCGATCTCCTGTTTGGATCTTAACGTAATATCTTCTTTTTCTTCTGACTTGTTCACATACGTGACCACATTTGTATCCCCTCTAAAACCGGCACCTTCAGCAGCCACGTTGTTGACGATGATCGCATCGAGATTCTTCTTCTGCAGTTTGCTGATGCCATGTTCAACCGGGTTAGTTGTTTCAGCCGCAAATCCAGCTAAAAATTGGTGATCTTTCGCTTTGCCAAGTGACTGCAGAATGTCCTGTGTCCGCTCCATTTCAATATGCCAGTCATCAGGCTGTTTTTTTATCTTCTCATCATAAACCCGCTCCGGACGATAATCGGCAACAGCAGCAGCTTTAATAACAATGTCACTCGTCCGGAAGTGTCCATGCATCTCCTTATACATTTCTTCAGCAGTCACAACATCGACCCGGTTGATGCGTTTGTTTCCGGTCTCCAGATTGACAGGACCGGTTACAAGTGTAACATCCGCACCTTCATTCGCTGCTGCTTCAGCAAGCGCAAAACCCATTTTTCCGGATGATCGATTTGTAAGAAAACGGACCGGATCGATCTTTTCCTGAGTAGGGCCTGCAGAAATCAGCACTTTTTTTCCTGAAAACAATGCATTTCTTCCCTGGTGCTCCGCAACAGCTGAAATAATGCTCTCAGGCTCTTCCAGGCGTCCCTTGCCGACATACCCGCAGGCGAGATACCCTGCCCCCGGTTCAATAAAATGATAACCCCAGGAATCAAGCTGTTTCATATTTGCAATAACAGCGGGGTGTGCATACATATGTACATTCATTGCCGGTGCAATATAAACACTTGACCGGGTTGCAAGCAGCACTGTTGAAAGCATATCATCGGCAATACCGTTTGCCAATTTACCAATGATATTCGCTGTCGCCGGTGCAAGCAGAGTGATGTCAGCCCAGTCTGCCAGATCAATATGGGCAATTTTGGCAGGATCTTTTTCATCAAACGTATCAATGTGAACCGGGTTCCTGGATAACGCCTGAAATGTAAGCGGTGAAACAAATTTTGCAGCATTTTCCGTCATAATCACTTTCACATCGGCACCTTGCTGAGTCAATTTACTTGTTAGGGCACATGCTTTATATGCAGCTATACCACCCGAAACCCCCAACAGGATATTTTTGTTCTGGATCATCGTACATCCCCCTCGTTCCCTATAAAGTAGTTGCCGATCACAATCCACCTAAAACTTAGACCCCCGCAAACGGAAAAGAGAAGCGAGGGTCATCAGGATTACTTACTATCTTCTTTTACATACAGCTTTTCAGCCATAATTTCTTCAAGTGCCTGCCCAACATATTTATTCGATTGCGGGTCATCAACAAGCACTTTTTCCGTCTCCCGGATTTGGCGTGCCCGTTTGGCAGCTATTGTTACAAGTGTATACTTGGATTTTATTTTCGTCTGCAAATCATCAATGGACGGTTCGAGCATCATATTATTCATCCTCCAATAACTTTTTATATTGTTTAGCAATACGTTCACGTTTGCAGTGCTCACTCTGAATGATTGATTGAATCTTAGTGACGGCAGCATCAACATCATCATTGACGACGACGTAATCATAGGCGTCCATCATGTCAATCTCTTTCTGAGCTTCTTTCAGCCGCTTAAGCACTAATTCCTGTGATTCCGTACCTCTTTCAACAATCCGGTTTTTTAATTCTTCCAAACTGGGCGGGAACAAAAAGATAAAAACACCTTCCGGAAAATTTTCCTTCACTTGCACGGCGCCCTGGACTTCAATCTCAAGAAACACGTCCTTGCCATCCTGCAACGTATCTTCCACATATTTGCGCGGTGTCCCATAATAATTATTGACAAAACGGGCATATTCCAAAAGCTGTCCAGCTTCAATCATCTGCTCGAATTCATCATTTGTCTTGTAAAAATAATCGACGCCTTCCGCTTCACCGGGCCGCATTTTCCTTGTAGTCATGGAAATTGAATACGCCAGGTCATTTGCACGCTCAAAAAGTTCCCGTCTCACAGTCCCTTTACCTACACCTGAGGGTCCTGATAAAATGAATAAAATGCCATTTTCATCAATCACAACGCTTCCTCCTAGTTACTCTCGTCTAAAACTTCCTCGTGACTGATTACCCTCTGTCCTACAGTCTCCGGCTGTACAGCTGACAGCACAACATGATCACTGTCCGTGATGATAACAGCACGTGTTCGTCGTCCATAAGTCGCGTCCACTAATTTTTCATTGTCGCGAGCTACTGTAATAATTCGCTTAATCGGTGCGGATTCCGGCGAAACAATCGAAATGACCCGATTGGCCGAAACAACGTTCCCAAACCCTATATTGATTAACCGTAAACTCAAATTGGCTCCCCCTTAGAAATCTGTCTAATGCTTGGATTAATCTATAAGTATAATAAACCTATTATAGTGTAATTAAAAACTAAAACACAACCATTTACTGTATAATTTGGACTTTTTCTTTTATTTTCTCAAAATTACGTTTCCATCCCAAGTTTTTTCAGTCTGCAGGGTGTGAAAAGGCTATCCGAATTCCTGAAACCCTATTATAACAACTTTACAGCAAAAATAAAAACCCTTCTCTGGAGGAAGGGCAGCATTGCTTATTTTTTGGTAAAGCCAAAGAGAACACTCGGCAGAAAACTCAACGCAAGAACCAGCATCCAATCCCTGAGGTTCAGTGCTGTCGTATGGAAAACGGGCTGTAAAGGTGCCCAGTAGATCACGACCAATAATAGGAATACTGATGATATCACCGCCAGAACCAAATATTTATTTTCAAACGGGTTTCGTACAAAAATCGAATGTTCGCTCCGGCAGTCAAAGACATGAATCAACTGGGACATCACCAATGTGGTAAAGGCAACTGTCTGGCCGTAAATCAGGTTATCCGGATTGCCCTGATAGGCAAGCATAAACGCGACTAAGGCGACCAGCCCTATTACAATACCGCGGCTGACAATCTTAAATCCGAGTCCTCTGGCAAAAATACCCTCTTTTGGATTCCTTGGCCCGCGTCTCATCACATCATCTTCCGACTGGTCCAGCCCGAGTGCCATTGCGGGAAGACCGTCCGTTACAAGATTGACCCATAGGATTTGTACCGGCACAAGCGGCAGCGGCATCGCAAGCAGCATGGCGAACAGCATCACCAAAATTTCACCGACATTGGAAGCCAATAAATAGCGGATAAATTTGCGGATATTTTCATAGATATTGCGGCCTTCGATAATGGCCGATTTAATCGTGGCAAAATTATCATCCATCAAAATGAGCGAAGAAGCTTCCTTGGTCACATCTGTCCCGCTTTCACCCATACCGATTCCGATGTCACTGGCTTTGATTGCAGGCGCATCATTGACGCCATCACCAGTCATGGCAACAATGTGACCTTTTTCCTGCAATGCCTTCACAATTTTAAGCTTGTGCTCAGGTGTGACTCGGGCAAAAACATAAACCTGATCTATGATATCCTGCAGATCTGATACGGACATATTGTTTAATTGATAACCATTTAGAACGCTTCCGCCTTCAGGAAGCAGATTCAATTCTGCCGCAATCGCCCGGGCGGTTTTTTCGTGGTCACCGGTTATCATAACCGGCTTAATTCCGGCTTCCCGGCATTCTTCAATAGCTGTTTTCACCTCTTTTCTTGGCGGATCCATCATCCCGTACAGACCTACAAGTGTCAGGTCTTTTTCCAATACAGCAGTATTTAATGACTCATCTTTTGCCAACGGCTTCATGGCGACTGCAAGTGTCCGTAATGCTTTATCCGCCATCTTGTCGACTGCCTGATCGATCTTCTTTTTTTCTTCAGACCGTATCAATTTTCTTCCCTGCTCCCCCATGAGGTAGTTCGAACGGGGCAGCATTACATCCGGGGCTCCTTTAGTTATAAGAAAACGCATTTTATTATCATCTTCCACGACCATACTCATCCGTTTTCGGTCGGAATCAAATGGAAGTTCTTTGACAACATGGTAATTATCATGAAGCTGATGTGACAGCCCCAGTTTCCTAGCAGCTACCAGCAATGCACCGTCTGTTGGATCACCGTCTACATAGTACTTCCCTTTTTTCGTCAGTAACGATGCATTATTACAAAGCATGCCATATAAAAACATCGATTCCAGATTTGGAAAATTCCTGTCTACCGCATCATGATTAAGGTAAACGTCCCCTTTCACATCATAGCCGTCACCTGTTACATATAACCACTTTCCATTCAGAAACACTTCTTTTACCGTCATTTGATTTTCAGTCATAGTCCCGGTCTTGTCCGAGCAAATGACCGACGCACATCCAAGCGTTTCTACAGCGGAAAGTTGCCGGACAATGGCCTTTTTCCTGATCATGCGCTGTACGCCCAATGACAGTGCAACCGTCACGATGGCCGGCAACCCCTCCGGTATGGCGGCGACAGCCAGTGACACACCTGCAAGAAACATGTTGTATACCGGGTGACCCTGATAAACCCCAACCAGTACAACCAGAGCAGTCAAAAGAAGTGCAACAGCAATTAAAATTTTGCCCAGTTCCGCAAGTTTGTGTTCAAGCGGGGTTGTTGTTTTCTTCGTTTTAACCAGTAGTGAGGCGATCTGCCCCATCACCGTATTCATTCCCGTTCCGACGACAATGCCTGTACCCGACCCCCGCGTGACTAACGTGCTCATGAACCCCATATTGACTTGATCCTGAGCATCAAGCTTGTCCTTTGTAATGCTTGTCGCATGCTTCATAACCGGAAGGGATTCGCCGGTCAGTGCTGATTCCTCTGTTTCAAGACTGCTGGATTGTGTTATTCGGATATCTGCCGGGATCCTATCGCCGCTGTTTAACCTTACAACATCCCCGACAACCACTTCCTGTGATGGTAACTTCTCCCACTTGCCATCCCGAAGCACGGTTGCAACGGGGGCTGACATTTCTTTTAATTTTGCAAGTGATTTTTCCGCTTTCTGCTCCTGAAAATATCCCAAAAAGCCGTTAACCAGAACGATGATCATAATAGCTATTGCATCGACATACTCACCAAGCATCCCGGCGATTAAAGTGGCAGCAAGCAATACCAGCACCATAAAATCCTGAAATTGTTTCAAAAAAATCAGCCACTTGGATACTTTTTTCTCGGATTCAAGTCGATTTGGCCCGTATTGCTTCTGCCGCTGTTCCGCTTGCTTATCTGTCAGCCCGCGTTTTGTTGTGACATGCAATTTTTGCTCGACTGCCTCGACATCCATCTGATACCATTTCATCCAGCATTCCCTCCAGATTCATCTTGGAAAACTCATATTTTGCAAGCCCATCGGGAGCTTTCATTGCTGCAGACTTCTCAGCATTATTCTGTATACCAATACCTATGCAGACATGTCCTGAAAAATGCTATAATAGATAGAAAAGCGAAGGCGACCGTATGCAGGAAGAGGTGGTTATATGCCATTTGATGGAATTGTTGCCCGCGCGGTAACAAACGAACTGAATGAAAAAATCATACCGGGAAAAATTGCAAAAATATATCAGCCGACAGACACTGAACTGGTTTTCACTATACGAAGCCATGGGCAGAACCATTCACTTCTGTTATCAATACACCCCGTATATGCCCGGCTGCACTTAACAGGGGATTCATACAACAACCCAAAAGAACCGCCGATGTTTTGTATGCTGCTCAGAAAGCATCTTTCAGGAGCGGTTATCGACTCCATCACCCAATACGGAATGGAGCGGATTATCACGTTCTCGGTCCGGTCACGGAATGAGATTGGGGATGTCACAACCAAAAAACTGATCATTGAACTGATGGGCAAACATAGCAATGTGATGCTGGTTAACGGAGAAAAAGGGCACATTCTGGACAGTATGAAACACATTTCCGCTTCCCAAAACCGTTACCGCACAATATTGCCCGGTTTCGACTACAAACTTCCGCCAAACCAGAATAAACTGAACCCTCTGGAAGTCGACAGTGATATGTTTCTCCGCAAAATGGACTTTAACGCAGGGAAACTAGGTAAACAGATCGTCCAGACACTGACCGGCATGTCTCCCTTTATAGCCAATGAAATCGTCCATCAGGCTAAACTTGGTGCCATCGGGATTTATAAAGAAAAATTTGAAAGTATGCAGGAAATGATCCGATATAACCGTTTCTTGCCTGCCATTTATCGTAACGGGAAAGAAGATTTTCATGTGCTTCCGATTACACATAAAGACGGTGAACCGGAATCGTTCTCCGAGACCAATATGATGCTTGATTCCTTTTATTCGGGTAAAGCCGAACGTGATCGGGTTAAACAGCAGGCAAAAGACTTGTATCAATTTATAAAAAATGAACGGGACAAAAATACACGCAAGCTGAAAAAACACGAAAAAACATTAAAAAAAGCAGAAAACGCGGTGCAATATCAGCGGCTTGGCGAACTGCTGACAGCAAACATGCATCAGGTGAAGCAGGGAGATGCAGAAGTAAACGTCATTGATTATTATGACCCTGATCAGAATGAAATGACGATAGAATTAAATCCGAACAAGACACCAAGTGAAAACGCCCAAAATTTTTTCAAAACCTATCAGAAGTTAAAAACATCAAAAGAAAAAGTTCAAAAAGAGATGAAAAAAGCCAATAAAGAAATTACCTACCTGGAACAGCTGCTCCAGCAAATTGACGCTGCCCGCGAGGCCGATATCGGAGAAATCCGGGATGAGCTGAGGGAAGAAGGATACTTGAAGAGGCAAAAGCAAAGGAAAAATAAAAAGAAAGCACCAAAGCCGAGCCCGGAAAAATTCATGGCGTCCGATGGAACCGTCATCTTAGTCGGCAAAAATAATAAACAAAATGAGTATTTGACAATGAAACTGGCAAATCGCGATGACATCTGGCTCCATACGAAAGATATTCCCGGATCGCATGTGATTATCCGTTCAAAAGAACCAAGCGACGATACTTTGCTGGAAGCGGCCCGGCTCGCTGCCTTTTTCAGCAAGTCACACCAGTCATCGTCAGTACCCGTTGACTACACGAAAGTGAGACATGTGAGAAAACCAAACGGTGCAAAACCCGGTTATGTGACTTACGACAATCAAAAAACATTATTTGTGACACCTGAAATAGATACAGCCGAGAAATTAAAAGACGGACGACCCTTATGATGGATCATCCGTCTTTTTAAATAGACCCTTTTTGTAAACTTTGCTGCTTTTCATTCTCCCAGTTGAAATAAACTGCGACGTACTATGAAAACTTGTTTGCTATAACACCGCTTCGGAAAAACACTTGGTGCTCGTCGTGTTGCAAGAACTTCGGTGAAGCAGCACTCCTCGCAACTCGCAGATTACTCGGTGGATGTTTCGGGGCGGCTGGCGAGCCTCCTCGAACTCCGTTCTGCTGGGTATCACCGAGGCCTTTCAGCAGCCTTTAATTCTTTTTAGCTCGGTGTTTCACCAGCTTTAGGGTTTAGTATCACATCGATATTACCGCGGGTTGCTTTGGAATATGGGCAAGCCTGATGCGCATCCTGAGCCAGTTCCTCCGCTTCTTCCGGGCTGACACCATCGATTTCAATGTGCAGCTTAACCGCTATTTTAAAACCGTTATCTGCAGGATCCTTCATAAAACTGACTTCAGCCGTCGTTTCCGAATCAATTTTCTTATTTTGATTTGAAGCTACAAGGTTAAGGGCGCCGTCATAGCATGCCGAATATGCTGCTGCGAATAACTGCTCCGGATTTGACCCTTTATCTTCTTGATTACTTGCAGGATTGACTAAATCTAAATCTATTAACCCGTCAGCGGATTGCACATGTCCGTCACGTCCATTTTTAGCTGTAGCTTTCGATGTGAAAATTACATCGCTCATGTATAATCACTCCTTTAATTGCTGCGTATTATATGTTTTCCTTATTCTTTAGCAGTTTAAACACTTAAAGGAATTTTTTATCCAATACCGCTGACAAAAATTCATCGACCTGCGGCAATTTGCGTACACCTTCCTGATAACAGACCCACGTATCCCTTGTCACTGGCCGGCCGTCTACCTCAAGCGGAATATGCGGGTATTCCTCCATCATACTGTCAGATACACTTTTCGGAAGAACCGCCATGCCCAGACCTTCCTGCATAAACTGTTTGCATGTTTCGATCTGATCAACATGCAGCATTTTGATCGGTTTAATCTGTTCCTGATGATGATACAGCCAGTTATCAACCAACTCATGCATGCTGTCATCGCTCTTGAACGATATCAGCGGCCGCTCCTTCATTTGATCAGTTGGAAACGGCTCTGTATCAAACATATATAGCGGATCCTCAAATAACAGTTCGCTGACGGATTCTTTTAACTTTTCACCTCGGATGATACACACATGATAGTTTTTGTGCTCGCGTTTAATATCTTCACTGATGCCTGTGACCAAATCAATCGCTACCTTTGGATACGCGTTCGTATAATCCCCAAGAATCGAAGGCAGAAAACGTTGACTGACCAGTGATGAACACGCAATCGCCAAAGACCCCTGAACTTCCCCGCTGGATTGGGCAAGCGTATTTTTAATTGCCTTTTCCTCCTTGATGACGTTTCTGGCATGTTCCATGATCATTTCACCAGTCGGGGTAAGCACCAGGCTTTTTGATGTCCTGATAAAGATTGGTTCGCCAAAATATTCCTCGATATACTTCAGGCGCTGTGTCACAGCGGGCTGGGATATGAGAATCGCTTTTGCAGTACCGCGGATTGTGCCAATTTCCTTTAGCTTCAACAGTAGTTCATAGTCATCTATTTTCATAATGGGTTACCTCGGTTGATAAGTAATCGTTATTTGATTTTATTATAACGTAAAATTATGCTTATTGCACACAAATTATTCCTGACACAAGTGAAATTAAACACTAAAACGCCATTCCTCCAATTGCTGACGCTCAACAGTGCTTATTGTTCCATCTTCAGCTAACAATTTTAATATTTCATCATAGTCAGTGATTGTCTGATATTTTAATTGTGCATCGGCAAATTGCTGTTTTGCTTTTTCAAGTCCATATGTGAAAATAGCCAGCACTCCGAGAATATCGCCACCTTCTCCTTTCAATACGCTGGCAGCTTCAATCGAGGAGCCGCCTGTTGAAATGAGATCCTCAATTACGAGAACCCGCTGATCTGCTTCAAGCTTGCCTTCAATCTGATTCTCTTTACCATGACCTTTTGGCTTGGATCGTACATAAACCATTGGCAGGTTAAGTTTTTGAGCTATCCAGGCAGCATGCGGGATACCGGCAGTCGCACAGCCGGCGATAACATCCGGCTTCCACTCCAACTTTTCAATCAGTTCAACAAATGCATCCGCAATTTTATCCCGCACACTGGGGTACGACATCGTCAGCCGGTTATCACAGTAGATGGGTGATTTCATTCCAGAGGTCCAGGTAAAATAATCATCAGGGCTGATCTGCACGGCCTTTATACGAAGCAAGTCTCTGGCTATATCATGACTTAATCCCATGCAACCACTCCTTTTGCACTTTTTCATACGCCGCTTTTGGATCTTTGGCGTTCGTGACGGTCCTTCCAACAACAAGCATATCTGCCCCATTTTCACGAGCAAACGCCGGTGTTGCAATACGTTTTTGATCGTCGTCTGCTGATTCCGCAAGCCGTATTCCAGGTGTAACAGTCAGGAACGAGGCACCACATACATTCTTGATTTCCCCCGTTTCGTGAACTGAGCAGACAACGCCATCTGCGCCACTTTGAGAAGCAAGGTCAGATAAGTGTACGGTATTAACTTGTAAGTTTCCTTGTACTCCCAGCTCATGATTTATGACGTGATTATTCATTGATGTCAGTATGGTAACAGCTATCAATTTTGGTTTATGACCGGCTGAAGATCCAGACATTAATCCTTCTTTCGCCTGCCTTATCATGTCACTACCGCCAAGCGCATGAACATTTACCATATCAACCCCAAGCCCGGCAAGATTTCTCATGGCCCGTTTAACAGTTGTTGGGATATCGTTTAGTTTCAGATCAAGAAAGATCTCATGATTATTTTTTTTCAGCAAATCAATCAGCCGGGGACCTTCGCGATAAAAAAGTTCCATACCCACTTTGACAGGAACACCATGCAGTTCGTTCTGTTCGATAAACACCTTTGCTTCCTTCCACACTGGAAAATCCAATGCCAGAAATATTTTTCCCGTCATCTCTCATGCCCCTTTCCGACTGCATCTGTCACTGAATCAAATCCGTGTTGCTGCAAAACGTGGGGCAAGTTATCAATGATTTCCGGACAGGCATATGGGTTTTGAAAATTAGCTGTTCCGACCGCTATAGCACTCGCTCCAGCCAGCAGGAATTCCAATGCATCTTCAGCCGTTGAAATGCCGCCCATGCCGATAATTGGAATCGACACCTGCTGCTTCACTTCATAGATCATGCGGATAGCGATTGGCTTGATGGCTCCGCCGGACATCCCACCCGTTTTATTGGCCAATAATGGCCTCCGGCTGGATAGATTAATTTGCATGCCGGTAATCGTATTAATCATGGACAAACCATCCGCCCCTGCCGCTTCAACCGCTTTTGCCATCCCCACAATGTCTGATACATTGGGTGAGAGCTTGACATAGACCGGCAAATGACTGGAAGCTTTAACCTTTTCAGTTACTTCAGCTGCCATGTCAGGGTCGGTTCCAAACTGGATACCGCCTTCTTTCACATTTGGACAGGAGATATTTAATTCCAGTGCATTGACTGAATCAGCGTTGTTGAATAGTGAAGCTACCTTAACATATTCTTCAACTGTGCTTCCCGCCACATTAGCGATGATCGGCACATTGTACTCAGCAAGGAAAGGAACTTCATTCACTATAATTTTTTCTGCACCCGGATTCTGGAGTCCGATAGCATTTAGCATGCCTGATGGCGTTTCGGCAACTCTCGGTGTTTTATTTCCGTAGCGGGGCTCACCCGTTGCGGCCTTCATTATCACTGCTCCAAGCTGTTTCAAATCATAAAATTCACTATACTCTCTGCCAAATCCAAAACACCCTGATGCAGGCATGACGGGATTTTTTAACATTAAACCGGGCAAATCAACAGTCAACTGCGTCATAACATCACCTCACCTGCTGCAAAAACCGGACCATCGGAACAAATTTTCCGGTAGCCGCCTTCGGAATCTGCAGGGATGACACAGGCAAGGCAAGCGCCAACCCCGCACCCCAAACGTTCTTCAAGTGAAATGGAACCTGAATCATTTCCTAGCTTATTCGTAACAGCACGGAGCATTGGAATCGGACCGCAGGAAAAGTAATGATCAAAGTTTCCGGTCTGATCCAGTACATCCGTCACAAAGCCCTGATACCCGTAACTGCCATCGTCGGTTACGACATAAGTTTCTCCGAGCTGACGAAACTTTTCTTCGTAAAAAACTAGGTTTTCTGTCTGAAAACCAAGAACAGCTTTAACCTGTATCCCGTTCTTCCTGAGTTCTTTACCCAGACAATACAAAGGGGGAATGCCAACGCCGCCACCGGCCAGAAGCGCTGTAGCCATGGATGCATCATATCTGAATCCATTACCGCCCGGACCGATGGCACTCACTTTCATTCCGCTCTGAAAAGAAGCTAATCGTTTTGTTCCGTCGCCGATCTGTTTAAATAAAATAGTAATGGTTTCCTTCTCGCGGTTGATATCCGCTATAGATATTGGCCTTCTAAGAGTATGGCCATCCACAAGCAGATGTAAAAACTGTCCCGGTACGGCCGCTTTCGCAGTAAAAGCATTTTCCAGCGTCATTTCAAATGTATCCAGGGCAATTTCACTCACCGATTTCACTATCATCTCTACACGCTTTTTCATATTAAAACCGCCCGTTTATCAATCATCGGATGTGCGCTGAATGTTGTCGCATCAATCACATTCAATATAGCCTCTGCTGTATCAAGGTTTGTCAAACACACAATGCCATGCTCCACCGATTCACGCCGAATCATAAATCCGTCAGACCGCGGTTTTTTGCCCGACGTCAGTGTATTCACTACAATCTGGACATCGCCATTTTCGATAACGGACAGGACGTTTCGTTCTGAGGATCCGATTTTCCCGACTTGTGTAACGGGAATGTCCGCCTTATCCATATAATCCGCCGTCCCTTCCGTGGCATAGAGCTGGAAACCAAGCTGATGAAACCGCTCGGCAGCCTCAAGTGTCTCGGCTTTATCTTTATCCGCCACAGTCAGGAGGACGGCGCCTTCCTGAGGAACGGACAACCCGGCAGCAATCAAACCTTTGTACAACGCTTTTTCCAATGTTTTATCATGGCCGATTGCCTCACCTGTTGATTTCATTTCAGGCCCCAGTATGGTGTCAACACTGCGCAGTTTTTCAAACGAGAATACAGGCACTTTGACTGAGACATCATCTCCTTCAGGCAAAACCCCGGAATCGTAGCCTAGTTCCGATAAACTCTCCCCTAAAATGCATCGTGTTGCCAGATTGGCCATCGTGACACCGGTTATCTTACTCAGGAACGGAATCGTTCTGCTCGCACGCGGGTTGACTTCAAGTACATAAACATCGTTATCACGTATGATAAACTGAATGTTGATTAGTCCTTTCACATGTAATTGACGGGCTATTTTTTTTGTAGCCTTCATACACTTCTGTTTCACAGCATCGCTGAGCCGCTGCGGCGGATAAACGGCAATGGAGTCGCCTGAATGAACACCTGCCCGCTCAATATGCTCCATAATTCCCGGAACGATAACCGTTTCACCATCACTGATGGCATCAACTTCCGCTTCGATGCCGGTTATATATTTATCAATCAGAATAGGGTGAGCATCATCCGCTCCATTTGATTTAGCCAAATAGTGATGAAGCTCATCATCGTCATAAACGATTTCCATACGGCTACCGCCAATGACATATGAAGGCCTGACCAGAACAGGGTAGCCAATATTATGTGCCGCTTCTTCGGCCTGTTCAAGTTTTGATACCGTTTTTCCTTGCGGGCGCAATAAGTTCAAATCGCTCAGAAGCTGTTCGAACTGGTCACGGTCTTCTGCTTTGTCAATTGCCTCCAGGTCAGTCCCCAATATCTTTACGCCACGACTCTGCAGCCCTTCCGCCAGGTTAATGGCTGTTTGGCCGCCAAACTGCACAATCACCCCTTCAGGCTGTTCAAGATTAATGACATGCATGACATCTTCCAGTGTGAGCGGTTCAAAATAAAGCTTATCTGAAATACTGAAATCGGTTGAGACCGTTTCCGGATTATTATTCATAATAATCGCTTCATAGCCCATTTCTTTGATAGCCAATACAGAGTGAACAGTCGCATAATCAAACTCAATACCCTGGCCAATTCGGATTGGGCCTGAACCCAAAACCAGTATTTTCTTCCGTTCTGATTGCAGAGACTCATTTTCATCTTCATAGCTGCTGTAAAAATAAGGTGTTTCAGATTCAAATTCCGCAGCACATGTGTCGACCATTTTATAAACTGGTGTGATGTTATTTACCATACGCAGTTCATAGATGTCATCAATTGTTGTGTTCCACAGCCGTGCTATATGCACATCCGACAGGCCAAAATGTTTGGCTTCTTGTAAGACTTCAGGGAAAAATTTGTTCTCAGCCAGTCTTGTCTCTAAAGCCATCAGCTCTTTGATCTTGCCTAAAAAGAAACGGTCTATTTTCGTCAGTTGCCAAATCTCTTCAACCGTTGAGCCGCGCCGGAAAACTTCGGCCAGGACGAACAGTCGCTCATCATCTGCTTTTACAAGACGATTTTTCAGTTCCTCAATAGATGCATCTGCCAGTTCGGGAAGCCAGAATTCTTCCGCTCCGATATCAAGCGACCTGACACCTTTTAAAAGTGATTCCTCACAATTGCGTCCAATTGCCATAACCTCGCCGGTTGCTTTCATTTGCGTACCGAGATAACGGTTGCCGGTCACGAATTTATCAAATGGAAAGCGCGGGATTTTGGTGACCACGTAGTCGAGGGCCGGTTCAAAACATGCGTACGTTGTTCCTGTAATCGGATTGACAATTTCATCCAGAGTTAAACCGGCTGCAATTTTCGCTGCCATTTTTGCAATCGGATAGCCTGTTGCTTTGGAGGCGAGTGCTGAAGATCTACTCACCCGCGGGTTCACTTCGATCACATAATAGGTAAAACTGTCAGGGTCAAGTGCCAGCTGAACATTGCACCCGCCTTCAATATCCAGAGCCCTGATAATCTTAAGTGAGGCATTCCTCAGCAGCTGATATTCCCGGTCACTAAGGGTTTGGGATGGTGCAACAACAACCGAGTCACCGGTATGTATTCCGACCGGATCAACGTTTTCCATATTGCAGACAACAATCGCCTGGTCATGCTTGTCGCGCATCACTTCATATTCGATTTCCTTGAATCCGGCTATGTTTTTTTCGATTAAACATTGATGAACGGGGGATAACGCCAATCCGTTGCGGGTAATTTCTTTCAGCTCCGATTCGTCATAACACATGCCACCGCCGGTGCCCCCCAGTGTATAAGCGGGACGTACGATTACCGGATAGCCGATGTCATGTGCAAAATCACGCGCCTCTTCAACGGAATGAACAATCTGGCTATCAGGAACTGGTTCATTAAGTTCTCCCATCAAAGCACGGAATTTTTCCCGGTCTTCCGCCTGTTCAATGGCATTGAGCGGTGTCCCGAGCAGTTCGGCATTATGTTCATCCAGAACCCCTGTTTTTTTCAGTCCCACAGCCAGATTGAGGGCAGTTTGTCCGCCGAGTGTCGGGAGAATCGCGTCAGGCTGCTCTTTCCGGATAATTTTAGTCAAAAATTCAACTGTCAAAGGTTCCATATAAATTTGATCTGCTACAGTTACATCCGTCATAATCGTCGCTGGGTTGGAGTTGGCCAGGACAACTGTATAGCCTTCTTCTTTCAGTGCTTGACACGCCTGTGAACCGGAATAATCAAATTCGGCTGCCTGTCCGATTACAATCGGACCTGACCCGATTACGAGAATTTTTTCAATGGTGGTATTCTTAGGCATATGCATTCTCCTTCTGTCTGGATTGTGAAACCATCTGCAGAAACGCATCAAATAATTGCGGCGTATCTTCCGGTCCTGGTGAGCTTTCCGGATGGTATTGCACTGAAAAAGCCGGATATGATTTATGTCTGATTCCTTCAACCGAATTATCGTTCAGGGAAAACTGAGTTAATTCCAAATCTGTCCCGCTCAATGAATCATGTGTCACCGCATAGCTGTGATTCTGTGATGTCATGAATGTTTTATTTTTTTCCAAATCCTTAACCGGCTGATTGGCACCGCGGTGACCAAACGCCATCTTCTCCGTATCGGCCCCGCAGGCTAGTGCAAGCAGCTGGTGTCCGAGGCACATCCCGAACAGAGGAACATCCCCCAGAACCGATTTGATCATCGCAATCGGTTCTGGGACATTCTTCGGATTACCCGGTCCGTTCGTCAGCATGATGCCATCAGGCTTTAAACGCAGGATATTTTCTGCGCTGTAATTGTAAGGCACAACCGTCACATGACAATCCCGTTTCGTTAATTCGCGCAAAATGCCATGCTTCATGCCGAAATCAACCAATACAATCCGCTTACCTCTTCCGGGCACGACATAAGGTTTGACAGTTGATGTCGTTTTGACCTGATCTGTTTTGTCCTGCAGGTTCCTGACCATTTCAATGAGCTCCTCAGCCGGCTTATCAGTATCTGTCATCATTGCCTTCATTGTTCCATACTTGCGAATATGTTTCGTCAGTTTTCGTGTATCAATGGCTGAGATTCCAGGAATGTCGTTAGCTTTCAGGTAATCATGCAATGTTTCATCAGTGCGGAAATTTGAAGGATGCTCACTTATTTCTTTAACAACGAGTCCATGGATAAACGGAGTTACCGTTTCAAAATCATCACGGTTAATACCGTAGTTTCCGATGAGCGGATAGGTCATTGTCACAATCTGACCACAGCATGACGGATTCGTGATAGCTTCCTGATATCCCGTCATTCCCGTATTAATAACGATCTCTCCCGTCGAATATGTTTCAGAACCAAACCCAATGCCTGCGAAAATTGTTCCATCTTCTAACACCAGCTTCCGTTTAGCCATCCAATCCCTCCTCATAAACGATTCTTCCTTCTGCAATGGTTGCCAAAGGTATGCCCTGTATCTGCCAGCCATGAAACGGCGTGTTTTTCCCTTTTGAAATGAATGTTTGCTTGTCAATACAGGTGCTTTTATTCAAATCTACTATTGTCAGATCTGCCATTGCACCTTCCTGCAATACGCCATAAGGCAGCTGAAAGGTATTCGCCGGTTTGGCAGTTAGCCAATCTATTAAATCATTCAAAGTTGTCTTTTCCGTTTTGACCAGGTATGTATATAACAATGGAAAAGCAGTTTCCAGACCGACTATGCCGAATGGCGCCTGACGAAATCCCGGCGCTTTTTCCTCCTCGACATGTGGTGCATGATCGGTTGCTATAAAATCGATTGTGCCATCAAGCAATCCGTCGATTAGTGCCTGCTGATCTGCCTGGCTACGCAATGGCGGATTCATTTTAAAATTCGCATCGTCGGCTTTAACCGCTTCTTCGTTCAAAATCAGATGATGCGGTGTCACTTCAGCCGTTACGTTGATACCAGCATTTTTTGCATCACGGATGACCCTTACCGATTCCTTTGTACTGACATGGCAGACATGATAATGGCAGCCGGTTGCTTCAGCCAGCAGCACATCCCGGGCAATTTGGACCGACTCACACAGTGACGGGACGCCCGGCAATCCAAGACGTTCACTTACTTGTCCGTTATGAACAACGCCGCCATACACTAGTGAATTATCTTCACAATGAGCAACAACCGGCTTGCCATTGGCTGCAGCTTCACGCATTGCCCGCAGCATGAAATCAGCTGTCTGGATGCCCACACCATCATCAGTAAATGCAAATGCACCCGTCTCAGCTAGCCCTGATATGTCAGTCAGCCCCTCACCTTTTAAATTTTTCGTGATCGATGCGTACGGCAGCACACGCACACAAGCATCATCATCAATTTTATTCAATAATGCCTGAAGTGTTACAGTATTATCAGGTACGGGGGTCGTATTCGGCATCGCACATATCGTTGTAAAACCGCCGCATGCTGCCGCTTCTGTCCCGCTTTTAATCGTCTCTTTATGTTCTTCCCCCGGTTCACGTAAATGAACATGAACGTCAATAAAACCCGGGAACACCATATTATGTTTACAATCGATCAGTTTATCGGCATCTTCATCGATATCCGGTGCTATTTTAATTATCTCTCCTTTTTCTATTAAAATGTCACAACGTTCTGTTTCATGATCACGTCGCAATTGTCTTGCATTTTTCAGTAAAATTTTCATGATTGACTCCCCTTTCATTTAACAAGATTGATATGATGGCCATTCGTGTATAAACACCATTTTCCATTTGTTTAAAAATTCTTGAACGATTGCATTCTACTAATCTCGTATCAATTTCTACACCGCGATTAACTGGTGCCGGATGCAGGATAACAGCATGATCCTGCATTTGCCGCTCTCGCGCAATCGTAAGGCCGTAGTCAGCATGGTATGACTTCGTTCGATATGATGCTGATGCGTGGCGTTCGTGCTGGATTCTGAGCAGCATCAGCACATCACACATATCACATGCCTCATCCATTGACACATGTGGAATGTCCAATGAATCATCTTCAAAACCGGGTGCTGCTGCGAAACATACATTTGCACCAAGGGTCTTGAGTGCATAGGCATTGGAACGTGCCACCCGGCTGTGCTTGATATCACCTGCTATGGCCACGTTCAAATTTCCAAATGAGCCGAATTCCTGATAGATTGTCAAAAGATCAAGCATCGATTGAGTCGGGTGCTCTCCTTTCCCAGCACCGGCATTGATGATCGGGATGGACATTCTTCCGGCCAGTTCATCATACCAATGGTCGCACGCATGCCTGACAACCAAGAGTTCCGCCCCGATCGCTTCATACGTGCGTGCCGTATCATAAAGTGATTCGCCTTTGGTCATACTGGAACTTTCCATCTGAAAATCCAGGGTTTTCATCCCAAGCTTCTGTTCGGCTACCTGAAAACTCGTTTTTGTCCGTGTGCTCGGTTCAAAAAACAGATTCGCCGCAAATCTTCCACTTTGTATTGATTCCGGCTTATTCCGCATTGCCTCAGCTGTTTCCAGAATGCTATAAATCGAAGCAGCCGAAAGTTCACGTGTTGATATAAAATCCCTCATTTTTCATCATCCTTTCCAAATCAGTTTTCTGCCTAGGCTGCGTCATCGCGATTTTTGTTCTTCTTGATCTCACTGTCATCAAACATTGCCCCATTGCCATAACCGCTTTCTTTACCAGGTAAGACAAGATTCAGTAATACGCCAATGATTGCCGACAATGCCATTCCTGCGATTTGCAGATTATCTGACAGCTGGATAAATGCCCCGCCGACACCGATTACTAGGATGACCGATGTAATCACAAGATTTCGCTTATCACTTAGATCCACTTGATTATCAATAAGCATGCGCAGACCGTTTGATGCAATAATCCCGAACAATAGGATCGAGACACCGCCCATGACCGCTGATGGAATCGAGCTGATGGTCGCTGTTATAATCCCGACAAAACCAAAGAAAATGGCAAACACAGCAGCACCGCCTATAACAAACACACTGAACACCCTGGTAATCGAGAGAACACCGATATTTTCACCGTAAGTTGTGTTCGGCGGTCCCCCCAGAAAAGAGGCAATCATGGTCGCCGCACCGTCACCAAAAATAGAGCGGTGCAGTCCGGGTTTTTTAATAAAGTTCCGCCCAACAACTTTTGATAAAACCATCTGATCGCCAATGTGTTCAGCAATTGTTACAAGTGCGACCGGGACCATCAACAGGACAATTTCACCGCTGATAACTTCAAACGGTGAGTAAGACGCAAACGGTATTATAAAGTCAGGTGATTGAAAGACTCCTGTAAAAAGTTCGCCAATTGATCCTGCAGAGGTAATGTCTGCCCATTCCGCTTTTATTTCAGCGGTATCAACTACCCCCTGGAATATGGCGAACGTATAACCGGAAACAATTCCAATTAAAATCGGTATCAAACCAAAGAACCCTCTGAAAAAAATCGATGCTGCAATGGTTACTGCAAGTGTGAAAAGTGCGACACTGAAATGCGTTCCACTGTATACATCTTCATCAAGTCCCGGTACATACATGGACATATCAATTGCGGTTGAAGCAAGACCGAGGCCGATTACAATAATGACTGGTCCGACAACAATCGGAGGCAAAATCCGCATTAGCCAATTTAAACCCAACAGTTTGATGAATACGGCAACGATTCCGTAGACAACCCCCGCCAAAAAAGTTCCGATCATCGCGCCGGCCGGGCCGCCTGCTGAACTGGCACCAATAATCGGTGCAATAAATGCAAAACTTGAACCAAGGTATGCCGGAATTTTCCCTTTAGTGATCAGTAAATAGGCTAACGTTCCCACGCCACTCGATATCAGTGCTACTGCCGGTGACAGCCCTGTCAGGAAAGGAACAAGAATCGTTGACCCGAACATCGCGAATAAATGCTGCAGACTCAGCACAATCCATTTTTGCATTCTCGGCGCTTCCTGAACGTCCATGACCATTTCCTGTTTGTTCATTTCGAATTCCTCCAATTCATTTTTAACAGTCAGATTTCCTTAGTCTGTACTGCAGCTATCCACAGCTCGGGGTTAATCTTACAAAAAAACCTCTTTGCGAAAGGCCGCAAAGAGGTACACGTGTGTTGTGAATACACGTCTTCTAAGGCGACCTTTTAAATCTCTCCGGATCTAATTAAAGGTCAATCAATTCATTTTTCGTAAATACTCACTTCTTCTTGCTGATCAATTTCATCCAGGTGAACAACGATGATTTCTTCTTCAGATGTCGGAATGTTTTTGCCGACATAATCTGCTCTTATAGGCAGTTCACGATGCCCCCGATCAATCAGGACCCCAAGTTGGATCTGGGATGGGCGTTCAATGTCCATAACGGCATCCATTGCTGCCCGGACTGTCCTTCCTGTGTAGAGAACGTCATCGATCAAAATGACTTTTTTATTCTTCAGTTCTACATCAATTTTAGTGTCTTTCAATTCAGGGTCTTCGCTGGAGGTTACCTTAACCAGATCATCTCTGTATAATGTAATATCCAATTCACCAATCGGCACTGTAATGTCCTCGATCTGCTTGATTTTTTCCTGAAGCCGCTTTGTAATAGGCACGCCTCTTGTTTTAATGCCAATCAGAACAAGGTTGTCACCGCCTTTATTATTCTCAACGATTTCATGCGCAATTCGTGTCAAAGCCCTACCCATTGCGGGCTTATCAAGCAGAACTGTTTTTTTCTGCAACTCGATCACTCCAGACATAGAAAAAACCCTTTTCTCCAGTGAGAAAAGGGTTTGGACATACGTAACACACGCCGTTACTTTTCCGTTACCTTTTTAGCCTCACTGGACTATATTAAAGGTTCATGTTTGATTTGAAATTATTATGGCAGACTTCCCTCAGGTTGTCAATGCATCTTCTCAAATTGTGCTAATAACTCGTGAAAATAGGACGGCGTTTCCACTTCAAAATGCAACTGTTCACCTGTTTTCGGATGACTAAATGACAGGGACTTGGCATGCAGTGCCTGCCCGCCGATTGTCATCGTTTTTCGCTGTCCATATTTCGGATCGCCGGCAATCGGAAAACCGATATATTTCATGTGAACCCGAATTTGATGGGTACGGCCGGTCTCCAGATCGCATTCAACATGTGTGAAATTTTTGTAGCGATTCAAAACACGAAAATGCGTTACAGCAGGCTTACCGTTTTCGCCGACCCCCATCTTTTTCCGGTCATTCCGATCCCTGCCAATCGGAGCGTCAATCATTCCTGTTTCATGTTCAATGACACCATGAACAATCGCTTCATACCGCCGGTCAATATCTTTTGCAGACAGCTGCTCGGTAAGACTGTTATGGCTTTGATCATTTTTAGCAACAACCAAAAGACCGCTTGTATCTTTATCGATCCTGTGAACAATGCCCGGCCGCTCCTCACCATTAATTTGTGACAGAGAATCACAATGATATAGCAGTGCATGCACAAGCGTCCCGTGCTGATGACCTGCCGATGGATGGACAACCATCCCCTTTGGTTTGTTGACTACCAGCAGGCTGGTGTCTTCATAAATCACTGACAGTGGTATATTTTCCGGTTCAATCGTTAAGGTATCCGGTTCAGGGATCGACCAATCGATCACATCACCATTCTGGCATTTGTAATTTGCTTTCATCTGCCGGCCATTCACACGGACATACCCATCTGCCATCCATGTTTGAATCTCTGAGCGTGATGCACCCGGAATAATGCCGGAGAGCAATTTATCAACCCGTATATTCGCTTCAGTTTCCGTTACGCTGTATTGTTGTGTCATTTTGCCGCTTTTCCTTTCGTTCATCAATAATGGTAATGATGATCACTAAAATTACGCCTGCTACCAACGCTGAATCCGCTATATTGAAAATCGGATAGTCGTATCCGAAAATATTGAAATCCAAAAAGTCCACCACTTCTTTGCGGAACAGCCGATCAATAAAATTCCCGATTGCACCGCCGAGAATCAAGCTCAATGCGATTGCCAGAGTTTTACTCTCCCTGGCATGTTTTTGCATGAAATATATAAGACCTATAACGACAATTACTGTAATTACGTAAAAAAAGCCCATTTGCCCCTGGAGGATTCCCCATGCAGCTCCGCTATTACGATGTGACGTTAAATAGAAAAAATTCCCGATAACAGTTATCTGTTCACCAATTTCCATCGTGTTCACAACTATCCACTTGGACAACTGGTCAATTGCTAAAACAAGCAGTGCCAATATGTAATATAAAAACATCCCATTTCCTCCGTTTGTCTTATCCCTTAGCTTTTCTTTAAGTGTAAGTTTATTTGGCTTTTTCGGAAGTTAAGAAAGTATAAATCCTTTCTTACTGTACAAGTGCAATACAACTTGAACAACAGTTTTTAGCTAACAGCACATCTCTTTTACATTTTAAGGGTTTTTTAAGTATTTTACCACATATAATTATAAAGCGCCTTATCCTATAAAAGGATAGGCGCTTTTTGCTTTATGCGCTGTAATGCTCTTTGACGATATCGGCACAGCGTGAACATAATTCCGGATGGTCGTGATCACTTCCGATTGTTTCGGAAACGGTCCAGCAGCGTGAGCAAGTTTCACCGGGATGTTTTTCCACTTTTACATCAACATAACGGTGTTCCTTTGCATCTGAAGCATTTTCCGTTATCTCTGCTCCTGATACAATGAAAAGTTGATGCACATCGGAAATGCCATTAAGCACTTCTTTTGTTTTGCTGTCTTTCGGTACCACCGTAATTTTCGCTTCGAGTGATTTCCCGATAACTTTATCTTCCCTGGCTTCTTCCAGCGCTTTCAGAACATCATCACGGATGTTCATGAAGTGATCCCATTTTTCATTAAGTTGGTCGAATCCGGTGATTTCCCTCGGCTCCGGAATGTCAGTCAGCTGGACACTTTCCTCTTCCACGCCCGGGATATACTCCCACATTTCATCCGTCGTATGCGGGATGATGGGCGTTAAGAGTTTCACCAGAGTTGTCACAATTTCGTAGTAAGCAGTCTGGATACTCCGGCGGTGATGGTTATCTGCTGCCTCGATATATAAAATATCTTTAGCGAAATCAAGATAAAACGAACTCAAATCAACTGCACAGAAATTATGAATCTGTGAGTAAACAGGTGAATACTCATAAATGTCATAGTTATCTCTAACGTTCTTCACCAGGTTCTGCAGACGGTGCAGCATATAACGGTCGACCTCTTCCATTTCCGACTCAGAAACAGCGTCTTTAGCCGGATCAAAATCAGCCAGATTACCGAGCATAAAGCGGACCGTATTGCGGATTTTGCGGTAAGCTTCTGAAATTTGTTTCAGGATCTCCTGAGAAATCCGGACGTCTGCCTGATAGTCAACCGATGACACCCACAAACGCAGTATATCGATTCCAAGCTGCTTTTGGATTTTTAAGGGATCCATGACGTTGCCAAGTGATTTACTCATCTTTCGGCCGTTGCCATCCAATGTAAACCCATGGCTGACAATTGTTTTAAACGGCGCTTTTCCGGTAACTGCCACAGCCGTGGAAATCGATGAATTAAACCAGCCGCGGTACTGATCGCTTCCTTCCAGATAAACATCAGCTGGACGCCTGTGGTCTTCCCGGCCCATCAAAACAGCTTCATGAGAGGAACCTGAGTCAAACCAGACATCCATAATATCCGTTTCTTTTGTGAATTTGCCATTTGGACTATGCTCAGATGTAAATCCTTCAGGCAGGAGATCCTTTGCCTCCCGTTCAAACCAAACGTTCGAGCCATGCTCAGCAAATAATTTGGAGACATGTTCGACCGTCTCGTCGGTAATAATCGGCGTTTGATCCTCGGCATAAAATACCGGCATTGGCACACCCCATGACCGCTGCCGGGAAATACACCAATCCTCCCGGTCGCGCACCATGTTATAAAGACGTGTTTCACCCCAGGCAGGATACCAGTTAATCCGGTTGATCTCATCAAGAATATCCTGACGGAAATCCTTTATAGATGCAAACCATTGTGAAGTCGCACGGAAAATCGTCGGCTTTTTCGTACGCCAGTCATGCGGATATGAGTGTGTAATAAATGTCAGCTTCAACAATGACCCGGTCTCATCCAGCTTTTCAGTAATCGGTTTATTAGCTTTGTCATAAAACTCGCCTTCAAAGCCTGGCGCCTCATTGGTGAAGTAACCTTGATGGTCAACAGGTGACAATGGTTCAATTCCGTATTCCCGGGACATATAGAAGTCATCTTCGCCGTGTCCGGGTGCTGTGTGAACACACCCCGTACCGGCATCTGTTGTCACATGCTCTCCTAGCATTACAAGTGAATCACGGTCATAAAACGGATGTTTGGCAACGACTCTATCCGCTTCATCTCCTTTGAATGTTTTGATAACTTGCGGGTTATTCCACTCGAGTTCTTCGGTCATCATTTCCAGTAATTCATGCGCAACCACATATTTTTCACCATTGACAGCCACGACCGCATATTCCAATTCAGGGTGAACGGCAATACCCAGGTTTGCAGGTATTGTCCAAGGTGTTGTCGTCCATATGATGATTTTCTCGTCGCCATCGAGAACTCCTTTACCGTCTTTTACGTTAAATGCGACGTAAATAGAAGGTGACCGTTTATCATGGTACTCAATTTCCGCTTCTGCAAGGGCTGACTCAGAAGACGGTGACCAGTAAACAGGCTTTAGCCCCCGGTAGATATAACCCTTTTTGGCCATTTCACCAAACACTTTAATTTGGGCTGCTTCATAGTCTTTGGTCAGCGTAATATACGGATTATCCCAATCACCACGGACACCAAACTTCTTAAACTGATTACGTTGATTATCCAGCTGTCCCATAGCGTATTCGGCACACTTTTGCCGGAATTCGGCAATACTCATTTTTTTGCGGTCCACTTTTTTCTTTTTGGTCAGTGCGGTTTCAACCGGCAAACCATGTGTATCCCAGCCGGGCACATATGGCGTATGATAGCCGCTCATTGATCTGTACCGGGTAATAAAGTCTTTCAATATTTTGTTTAGTGCATGCCCAATATGCAGGTCGCCATTGGCATATGGTGGTCCGTCATGCAGAATGAACAGCGGACGGCCTTTTGTCCGTTCAAGATTCTTTTCATAAATTCGGTTTTCATCCCATATTTTCTGACGTTCAGGTTCTTTATTCGGCAAATTACCGCGCATCGGAAACTTCGTCTTAGGCATCAGTAACGTGTCTTTATAATCCACTGTTTATCCTCCTATTCATTTTGTAAAAAATTATTTTTTGTAATACGCATTGCTGTTAAAATCGCAGCCTGAATATACTTTGCGCACCTTAAGGTGACCGTGAACCTCCCCGGTCGAACTTCACTGTGGGGTCTCGCTTTGGCCATTGTGCCTGCAAGGGGTTTGCTGCACGTTATGCCGGATGAAAATATTACTTTGAGAAAACAGCCTGAAACTAAAAAGCCTTCTCATCCCCAAAAAGGGGCGAGAAGACTCGCGGTACCACCCTTATAAATTTAAAATCGCCTGTCGATTCATTGTAAATTCATCTCGAGATTCATAACGTGAATAAACCGTCCATCCCTACTGTACTTCAGAATGAATACTCGGGAGTGATGTTCAGAATGCATTGATGTATCAGGCTTCCACCGCCCCCTGATTCGCTGGACAAGCATACATCCATACTGTCTCCGTCATCATATAGCGTATTAATATAAGAGCATTATATGTAAAATATCATTAGACGTCAAGGTCTATGCCTTTGACCCTGCGTAATCAGGCATCTCTTCCGTTTGTTCATTTGTTTCCTCATTGGTTTCCTCATCGGTCTCCTCGTCGAATAGTTCTTCCCAATCGTTTGCGTCGATAACATCCAGCTGAGCTTCCACAAGCATTTTCAGACGGGTACGGAAGACTTTAGCCTGCTTTTTTAACCCCTCAACATCCATTTCTATTCTGCGGGATTTGTCTAACGCTTCATTAACAATCCTGTCAGCATTCTTCTCCGCCTCTTTAATGATCAGCTTTGATTCTTTCTGGGCATTTCCTTTTAATTCTTCAGCCGTTTCCTGTGCAATCAGAATTGAGTTATTCAGTGTCGTTTCAATATTCGTGAAATGTCCCAGCTTTTCATTCAACTGATCGACTTTTTCCTGTAAATCTTTTTTCTCACGGATCGCCATTTCATAATCTTTGATAACTTGATCCAAAAATTCATTTACCTCATCCTCGTCATATCCGCGAAAACTTCTTGTGAATTCCTTATTATGAATATCCAGTGGTGTTAATGCCACACAGGCCACCTCCTTAAGTAGTTTAACCGTTAAATATTACATTAGTTATGATAAGTTCATATTATATGTTATTTCGACAAAAAAGCCAAAAATCCTGCAAATTTGTTTAGATTATTTTAATAGTGCAGTTGTTATACTGACTTTATCCTTCTTTGTCCGCCCGTTGACCTCAACCAGCTTGCTTCTTCCTTTGCCCCGCAAAGAGAGCATATCACCGGCTTCCAGAATCAATTTGCGATCATCAGAAATTTTATAGTTCACCTTCACAAGACCCTTGGTAATCGATTCGGCTGCGTCTTTGCGGGACAGTTTATAAATCGCCTTTATAACAGCATCAAGCCGAAGTGAGGTCACAACCTGACTGGATTCGGCCCAATTGACATCCTGTTCCACAAGGAATGAAAGCGACCGTTCTTCCAGCCTGATTCTTGCCATTTTGATGGCGGTCAAGTTTGCCAGTACGAAAGGGGCGACTTCCTCAGCTATTACGATTTGAATAAGTCCGTTCTCAACCACGATGTCGCCCAGTTTTTTCCGTTTAATCCCTAACGATAAAAATGCTCCCATTACGTCGCGGTGTCCCAGTGACACAAATTTGTCATGATAGGATCCTTGCAGTAAAGTGAGCTGAAAAGATTCTTCCATCACTTCGTCGTACATTGGCGCAATGATTAGCCGCCGCCGCTCAGCATTATCACCGCCGCCACGTTTGTAAACCCTTAACTCTTCCATGCTTGTCCTGGCCAGTGTCTCGACAATTTGCTGCTCCCTTGGATCAAGGAAGTCCGTTCGTTTCATCCGGTAAGTTTTTTCAACATGGTCTATCCATGATAATGCCTGATCGATAAATGGGTGTTCCTCTTTCCTGTAATGCTGGTGAATTCCCATATATCTTCACCTATCAAAACCAGCTGAACAGAACAGGCAACCCGAACGCTCTGGCAAAATACAGGACAAAGATAGCCACAATCGGGGACAAATCGATCATTCCAAGCGGTGGTATGATTTTGCGGAAAGGTTCAAGATAAGGTTCGCATATTTTGGCCAAAAAGACGCCAAACGAGGATTCACGCGCACCCGGAAACCAGGACATGAATATATAAATAATCAAGGCAAAGCTGTAAAGCTCCAATGCCAAATATAAAAAACTGAGTAGTGATTGCATAGTCTGCTACCATCCTTTACTATATTCATCTTCTTCAGCAAGTGATTCAGTTATGGAACCTGATACATCGACATTATCCGCTGTACACAGAAATGCCCCGGCACCAATTTTTTGAATATCACCGTTGATCGCATACACAGTGCCACTCAAAAAATCTACAATCCGTTTTGCCTGCTGTTGATCAACACGCTGAAGATTAATGACGACTGCCCGCTTATTGACGACATTGTCGGCAATTTCCTGTGCCTCACTGTAATTGCGCGGTTCATACAGCACAACTTTGGATGTCGGCCCCTGCATACTTGTTAAACTGACAATATTCCCATTACTGCTCGACTGATGTGTCACCGGTTCATGATTCATTTCTTCGTGCTCCTCAACATACTCATAATCTTCTTCCATTGTAAAAAAGTTTTTAATTTTGTTCTTAATACTCATTATTTCACCCCGTTGTTAGGATCCGACCAAATCAGACCCGATTCGGATATGCGTGGCACCCTCTTCAACAGCAATCTGATAGTCATTGCTCATACCCATTGATAAGTACTCACATGGCGCATATGTAATGTTTTCGGCTTGAATGTTTTCCCTAAGCGAAGCCAATTGTCTGAAATTATTCCGCAACTGTTCCTCATCATCAATATGCGGTGCCATTGTCATCAGTCCCGCTATCCGGATATTGTTATACACTTCCAGTTCCCTGATAAATGACAGTGTATCCTCAGGTACAAACCCGTGTTTCGTTTCTTCACCGCTTACATTCACCTGAACGAAACAATCAACCGGCTTTGCGGCACGTTTATTTATTTCTTTGGCGAGCGACATCCTGTCCAATGAGTGAATGGCATCGACCTTACCGATCACCTCTTTAACTTTTCTGGACTGCAGCGTGCCGATAAAATGCCACGATGCGCTGTCTTGTATATTTTCGTGTTTTTCCAGAAAACCCTCCAGACGATTTTCGCCAAGGTTCGTAATTCCTGCTTCAATTGTTTCCTTTGCTCGCTCTATTGTAACATATTTCGTCACACCAATTATGGTTATTTCATCGAGATTCCGATTACTGTTTTTACAGGCTTGTTCAATATTTTGTCTGATACGGCTCAGATTTTCTGCTACATCCATTATACCCTTCGTCCTCCCCCATTCAATCATTTTTCGTAACCAATATAGCCCAGCATTCTGCCAGTTTCCCCTTGGTCACGCCGATGCGAGAAAAATAAATGATCGTCACGGAATGTGCAATAATTTGTTATATCTATATTATGACGCAAAATACCCTGTTGTAAAAGAATTTCTGCGTTTAATTGCTTTAGATCAAGCAAAAAACGATTATTTTCCTGAGCAGTAACCGTTTTTTCAAAAAACGCCTGCGGAATATGGCTTACAACCCGCTCATCCACCTCATAGACATCATGTGATATACTCGGACCAATGGTGACACGTATATCAACCGGATCGGCACCGGCTTTTTGCATTGTTTCGACCATCCGTTGCCCAATATGACTGACAGTCCCTTTCCAGCCGGCATGCGCAATACCAATGTATCCTGTCGATTGATCCAGGAAAAAGATGGGTACGCAATCAGCGAAAAAGGCAGTACATAATATGCCTTTTTGATTCGTGACCAAGCCGTCAGTCTGCTTTAATGATGTGTCATACGTTGTCGATCCTTTTCCTCTGTCACTCTCTGCTGTAAGATGAACGTTCGTCTCATGTGTCTGCTCGCCGGAAACCCAAGACCCTAATGGAAATTGAACGATATCCGCCAGCTTTCGTCTATTGGCAACCACATCTGCTGAATGATCAGGTACATGCAGACCAAGATTCAATGTATCAAAAGGCGGCGCTGACAGACCGCTGTTTCGCGTTGTGAAGCCTGCTTTAAGACCCGGAATCAGCTGTTGCCAATCTTCCAATTCTAAAGTGGATTCTGTCAGTGGCTGGAATGGTTCCGACATTTGCTTTCCTCCTAATCGGCGCTAAGTGCTTGTTCCATTCTACCATATTTCAGACATTATTCGAGTAATTCCTGTTCAGAATAAAGGGTAGGTGTTTTTACATCTTTGACCAAAATGACATCAGTGCCGATTACCTCTACATTGTTCCAGGGAATAATAAGCTCATCGGATTTTCCGAAAAACCCTGATTTTTTATCCTTTGCGATAAGTACCAGCGCTGTGATCCTGCCATTATCCCCATCAATTTCCAAATCGGAAAGTTGTCCTAACCGCCTGCCGTCATTCACCACAATAACTTCTTTTATTTGCAGTTCAGATAACGTTACCACAAGTCTCACCTGCCTCTTATTAGAGATTTATATGCAGGCAGATGAGTAAATTATTATATTTTCCATTTTTATTGATTGTCTTCGTCGGCTTGTTTCTCCGCCCTTTGGAAAAAATAGCACCAATGTTCGTGTGCGATGATTTTCAGGATAGCTTTACCTATGCTCGAAACTGTACCCCCACGAACTTCTCGATCTTTTTATAAAAAAAGACTCCAAATTGAATTTGGAGTCGATTACAGGAGCAATGATAGATGGTTGTACTTTTATTCGAACATTTCTTTGTTCATTTGGTCGATAGCTGCTTTTTCAAGCCGGGAAACCTGGGCCTGGGAGATACCGATTTCATCAGCCACTTCCATTTGGGTTTTCCCTTGAAAAAAACGTTTATTTAAGATTGTATTTTCACGTTCATTAAGCTGATACATTCCCTCTTTCAGTGAAAGTTTATCAACCCAGAGTGAATCTTTGTCTTTGTCATCACTCAATTGATCCATGACGTAGATTGGGTCGCCGCCATCATTATAAATTGGTTCGAATAGTGACACCGGATCCTGAATGGCATCCATTGCAAAAACAATATCGGAATGGTCGACATCCATTTCCTTGGCTATCTCCATTGCTGTCGGTTCTTTGGATGTTTTACTGATTAATTTTTCCCTGACTTGAAGGGCTTTATAAGCGGTATCCCGCAAAGATCTCGATACCCTGATTGGATTGTTGTCACGCAGGTATCGTCTTATTTCACCTATGATCATCGGTACAGCATAGGTGGAAAATTTCACATTGTGTCCTAAATCAAAATTATCAATTGATTTCATAAGTCCAATACAGCCAACTTGAAATAAATCATCACCATATTCACCACGATTATTGAAGCGCTGAATAACACTTAATACGAGACGTAAATTCCCGTTGACCAGCTCTTCCCTTGCTGTTATATCACCAGCCTGCATTCGTTTAAATAATTCACGCATTTCGTTGTTTTTCAGGACAGGTAATTTTGATGTATCAACTCCGCATATTTCTACTTTATGTTTTGTCATGTTCTACCCTCCCGGTTGGAGATGCTGTTCATGAGCAGTATCTCCCCGTAGGAGGTTTTTTATGCAATGCGATAAGTCATATAAACGTCCTCAACATGGCTGTAATTCACGCCAGAGTAAGTCAAACCATTTTATTAAATTCTTTTTGCAGCCGTCTTATAATTTTTTTCTCCAAACGTGAAATATAGGATTGCGAAATACCCAGCATATCGGCCACATCTTTTTGTGTTTTCTCTTCCTGGCCGATCAGACCAAAGCGAAGCTCCATAATCTGTTTTTCGCGGGGATTCAGCTGTGATAACGCATTTTTCAATAAATGCTTATCAACATTTGTTTCAATATCTCTGGTTATTATATCTTCATCTGTTCCCATTACATCCGAGAGCAATAATTCATTGCCATCCCAATCAATATTCAACGGTTCATCAAAAGATATTTCCGACTTAAGTTTATTATTTCTTCTCAGATACATTAATATTTCATTTTCAATGCATCTTGAGGCATATGTAGCGAGTTTTATTTTCTTTTCAGGATTAAAAGTATTGACTGCCTTGATCAGTCCGATCGTTCCGATACTGATCAGATCTTCAATATTAATGCCGGTGTTTTCAAATTTACGGGCAATATAAACAACAAGACGCAGATTTCGTTCAATAAGCATTGCTCTGGCTGATTTATCACCTTTAGGAAGGAGTTCAAGCAGCCGTCGCTCTTCCTCCTTGGATAAAGGTGGCGGAAGTGCTTCACTGCCCCCGATGTAATAAATCTCATCTGTTTTGAAGCCCAATTTAAACAGTATTTTATACCACCATAAACGCAAACGAAGTCTTAATAGTTTCAAATCAAGTCGCTCCTTTTCAGATTATTGTCATCATTTACTGGAATAAAGATACGGCAAAAACTATATGTCACGTTAAGCCGAAACGGATGTACCCAATTTGATGATTTGCGGATGCAACAGACAATGATATGATTGGTCTTTTGTCAAATTCGCAAATTGGATACCGATCAGTACCTTACGTGCTACAATTTCCCTTTCTTCATAAATAATTGTGACCTTATCAGGCTTAATCGCCAACATAAACGTACGGTTTCCTTCAACACCCTGAAACGGAACAATTTGGATTCTGTTTTCCCACTCATCAGGAACCCCCCCAAAATCAAGTGTGTCATGAGCTGTCTCCAGCATCTTCCATTCCTCTTCTGTAAACCATTGTTTTAAAAAATACTCGTCACAAATAATGACCGGCTTTTTAGTTAATGGGTCCGTCAGCTGATTACCACTGTCGATGTAAGCTGTCGTTGATTTACTTGTTTGCTGAAATTGGATCGTGGTCGGACATAATTGGTCATAACGGATTTTTTCTGCTGCGTGCTTGTCCATGCGGGACTTAGTGAAATACCAAATGATCGGGAAGCCAATGACAACAAACAGCCAACTGATCGGATCACCATAACCGCCGCTAAATGTCAAAACCCCACTTGAAGAAACACCAACGGGGTTTTGGAATAGAAAGTGTATTGCGATCAATCCACCCCCTATGGAGAAAGTTGTGAAATAAAATAAGAGCAGTAATTTGACCATCTGATAGATTGAATAAATGCGAAAGCTGCATAAAATAATGATGATTGAATACATCAGCTTTCCTATCAGACTTGTAAAAAAAGAATCGGGATAATAAATGGACAGCGGGACCAATAGTGAAGCCACAAACGCACCGAATACGATTCTCAGCCTTCTTGTGCTGTCTTTTGCCAGAGCTTGTGTGAGCATCAGTAACATCATATCCAAACAAAAGTTCAGCAGCCAGACAGCATCCAGATAAATGGTCACACTCAGTTCTTCCTTTCCTGAAAAAATCCCTTAACGGAAAGTATAGTGGTATTGAACAGCAAAGTCTGTCATTTCGTGAAGGGTTAATGGGGCTAATTTTAACTACTTATCAGCTAATTTGTCATAAAAAGGCTTTCAACAGTCTAAACTCTGTGAAGCTATAATATTGTTTCAGATCAAGACGCTCTTTTATCTTAAAGCAGCTATCAATACGAATGTTCAAAAAACAAAGGCTATTTTCTAATAGTATATTGTCTTTGACACAAAATTCATATATTGCGATGTAGTGAAAGTTCTCATTAATGAGGCGTGCTTTCATTTTGACTACCATGAAGTGCCGGATTCGCTCCAGCTGCGCTGGAGCCGGACGTGGCAATTTTTGATAAAGCATTCGTAGAGCAAAAAAAAGCAACCAGACTAAATCTGATTGCTTCTTCAAAATTTATTAACCTATTAATTGTCACGGTTGCGGTTGCGATTCCGCAGAAATGTAGGGATGTCCAATTCATCATCCTGTGTATTCGGACGATTTTGCTGGTTTTGTGCCTGTTCACGCTCACGCGGCGGCTCTTCAGAAGTACGTGTTGCTGCTTGCTGGTTTTGATTGATAACGGGACGCTGACGCGGCTGATTATCTGCCTTTTGACTCTCATCAAAGCCTGTTGCAATGACGGTTACAATAATTTCGTCTTTCAGGTTTTCGTTAATAACCGAACCAAAGATTACATTCACTTCGTCATCCGCGGCAGAAGTGACAAGATCGGCAGATTCCTGAACTTCATAAAGACTCAAATTTGAACCGCCTGTGATATTCATCAGAATACCATGTGCACCATCAATGGATGTTTCCAAAAGTGGCGATGAGATTGCTTTTTTGGCAGCCTCGGCTGCACGGTTTTCACCTGTGGCGATACCGATGCCCATCAAGGCAGAGCCCTTATCAAACATAATGGTTTTTACGTCAGCGAAGTCTACGTTGATCAAACCAGGTTTTGCAATCAGGTCTGATATACCTTGTACACCTTGACGCAAAACATTATCTGCTTCACGGAAGGCTTCAAGCATTGGCGTATTCTTATCTACAATTTCCAGAAGGCGATCATTCGGGATAACAATCAGCGTATCAACACTCGATTTTAGTGAATCAATTCCTGAACCTGCCTGTGTTGACCTCTTTTTGCCTTCAAATGTGAATGGACGTGTTACAACACCCACTGTCAAAGCTCCAAGCTCTTTAGCTATTTGGGCGATAACAGGCGCCGCACCTGTACCGGTTCCGCCCCCCATACCGGCTGTAACGAAAATCATGTCTGCTCCTTGGAGGACCTCTTCCAACTGTTCCTTATTTTCTTCAGCAGCTTTTCTGCCAACTTCCGGATTTGCCCCGGCCCCCAGTCCGCGTGTCAATTTTCCGCCGACCTGGAGTTTAGTTTCTGCCTTTGACAGATCCAAAGCTTGTGCATCTGTGTTGACAGCAATGAACTCAACACCTTCAACACCATGTTCAATCATGCGGTTAACGGCATTACTGCCGCCGCCTCCAACTCCAATAACTTTTATTGTTGCCAGTTGATCCATATTCGTTTCAAACTCTAACATACATCTGTTCCTCCTATTATGCTGAATTACGACGTGTTAATTTCTATACTCTGATACCCGGATGTAACCAAAAAACGCATTAAAAAAACATGTCAAACATTTCACTTAATTAATCAAAGAAATATTTAAACAAATTCGCGATTCCCGATTCTTTTTTCTTGGTTTTAACCGGTGCATCCGAACCACCTGATTTTTTAGCGCGCTTCGGCTTCGCTTCACCTTCAAAGTCTGCTACAGAAGTTAAAAGTTCTTTTCCCTGTATTTTCGCATTGCGATAGGCAAATTGCAAGATTCCCACACCAGCAATAAACTGTGGTTCCCTTACACCTATGTAGTCAGGAATTGCAACACGGACGTTCGACTGAAATAAATCCTGTGCAAGTTCCATAACACCTGGCATTTTCATTGTACCACCCGTCAAAACATATCCACCAGGTAATTGCTGGTAACCCATTCGGCGTATTTCCCGTTCTGCATATGCATAGATTTCTTCCAGTCTTGCTTCAATCATGTCGGAGATTTGCAGCTGGTTATACGTTTCACGATGATTGCTACCGATAATGGACGCTTCAAAAGTTTCGTCTTCCTGAGCATCATTATAGAACGCGTGACCATAGTTCAGCTTAATATCTTCTGCTTCCTCAGTTGACGTCCTTAATCCAATGGACAGGTCTTTTGTTATGTTATCCCCACCCAATGGAATAGAGCTGGTTCCGGCCAAATGATCGTTTTCAAAAACTGAGACTGTCGTGGAACCTCCACCAATGTCTATTAAGGTAACACCAAGATTTTTCTCATCGTTGGATAGCGCAACAGTGCCAGCAGCAATAGGCTGCAGACAAATATCAGAAATCTGCAGATTGGCTCGTTCCACACACTTCAGCAAGTTATGTAAAACGGTTTTGGAACATGTAATGATCGTTCCTTCCATTTCAAGTCTCACACCAATCATGCCGCGCGGATCGGTTATCTCATCGAGGCCATCGACAATAAACTGTTTTGGTATAACATCAACAATCTCCCGCTCCGGTGGAATGGAGACGACTTGTGCTCCATCAATCACCCGTGTGATATCCTCGTCACCGATTTCCCGGTTTTCACTCTGAACGGCTACAACACCATGACAGGGCTGCAATTGTATTTGATTCCCGTTAACACCCACTACGACACTGTCAATTTGCATACCTACCATTCGTTCAGCCTGTTCCACCGCATTCCGTATCGATTGAACAGTTTGGTCAATATCAACAATTGCACCTTTTTTCATGCCATTCGAATTTGCAGTACCGACTCCTATAATATTCAGAGAGTCGTTCAAAACTTCGCCAATTATCACTTTGATTTTTGATGTACCTATATCAAGACTCACTAGTATTTCGCTGTTGTTCAAGGAAAGGCACCTCCTGATTCAGAAGCATCTGATATATTGCCTTTTTATTAAATCAGATGGTTTTTTCTCTTTTATTCTATTAAAGCCTATAATCTCTTATTTTAAAGGAATTAGCAAAAAAAGAAAATATATATTGGGTAATTCGATTAAAAAATCGTTAATCCTTTTATTTTCGCGATTTTATTCAGGAAATTATCTATTCTTCATTTTCGTTGCCGGATTCTTCTTCCTCAGAGTTATTCTCCTCCGAAGTGGCGAATTCCTCAAAATAGGCACCGGCACCAATATGTATAATCCCTTTGCTTTCCTTATCCAGCTGTGAAACGATTGATGGATAAACACTCATATTATCGGCAAAATCTCTGATGGTGCCGTCAACTATATATCCATCATTCATATACAACTTGATTTTACGTTCATTATCATCACTCGGCTGCCAATGGATTTCCGATATCAGTTCCAAAATGCTTTTCGGCAGTTTTTTCAGTTCCTGAGTCATTGCCTTCAAATACTCATCATCTGAAAAACCGATCAGCAATGGGGCTTCACCGCCTGTTGCCTTCTGTTCCAAATCTTTAAGAACTTTACCATTTCCCAATATGGGATAATAGCTATCATTTTGTACTGCATAGCCGACGTGATTGAATTCAGTAATATTGATATCGACTGTCCAGGGAAGCTTCGCGTTAACGTCAGCTTCATCAATTACCGGGTTTTCTTTTATAACCCGTATTGCTTCAGCCTCATTAACTGTCCATATATTCTTGCCTTTGGCAATACCGCTTTGCTCAATCACCCTTTCATCCGATACAAATGAGTTGCCGGAAACC
Organism: Lentibacillus sp.; assembly: GCF_035301675.1. NCBI lineage: Bacteria > Bacillati > Bacillota > Bacilli > Caryophanales > Bacillaceae > Lentibacillus > Lentibacillus sp. Next base: position 59,127 of record NZ_DATGTT010000047.1, read on the forward strand.
GTAATTGTTCTCACATGACTTAGCGGTGACTGAAGATAAACAATTATGGAAATTAACAAGAAAAAAATAGAAAGGTAAAATATGAGACGGCGATTTGCCTTCTTTTTACGTTCCTGTTTCAACGTTGGTATACGATCTTCAATTGAAACTACATTCTTTTTCCCCATTTCTATTCTTCCCTTATCTTAACGTTATAAATTGCTTAGAAAACGGCTGATCCCAAGCTCTAATGACGAAAGCTCTAGTTGCACTTATGCCATAAAAAAGTAATTATACTTTCTTAATTGCCAAGAAGAAAACGGCACCTGTCAATGCCGTTTTCCGACTGTTATTTGGATTATATCACACATTTCGTATGAATACGTAGTAAACTTGTCCCATATTCAAAAATTTTTGCCCAAAGCGGGCTAAATTTTTGAATACCTGCTGATATTCAGTAAAATACCCGCCGAACAAAGTGTTAATGTTAATGATGAACCGCCGTAGCTTAAAAACGGCAGTGTTATGCCCGTAACCGGAATCAGACCGATCACGACACTGATATTAATCATCACCTGAATAGTCAGCATAGATACGATACCGAGTGCCAAAAAGCGTCCATAAGCATCCGGTGCTTCGAGTGCCGCTTTCATACCGCGCCAAAACAGAAGCGCAAACAGCACTATTACAAAAGTGCCGCCTAAAAATCCAAGTTCCTCGCCGATGATAGCGAATATAAAATCGTTTTGCGGTTCAGGCAAGTAAAAGTATTTTTGAATACTTTCCCCTAAACCAAGTCCCATCAAACCTCCTGGTCCGATAGCATACAATGATTGGATAATCTGGAAACCATCCCCTAATGGATCCTCCCACGGATTGATAAATGCAGTTATCCGGCTGATACGATACGGTGCTGATAATATCAGCAGCAGAAACCCGACAAGACCTACAGCAGCCAGTCCAAAAAAATGGAGTAATCTGGCCCCGGCAATATAAATCATCACCATACACGTCCCCACCAGCACAACACCAGTACCGAGATCGGGCTGAAGCATTATAAGTCCAAATGCCGTAAATACTAAAACAAGCGATGGTAAAAAGCCTTTTTTAAAAGACGTGATATATTTTTGCTGGACGGACAAGTATACTGCCAGGAAGATGATTAGACCAAGTTTCATAAATTCAGATGGCTGGACACTGAATGCACCAATGCCAATCCAGCTTTGAGCCCCGCCGCGTACCATACCGACTCCCGGAATTAGCACGGCCACTAAGAGCAAAAAACAGATAAACAAAATGATTTTGCTGTATTGTTTCCACGTGCTGTAAGGGATCGCCATAAAAAAGAACATTCCAACAAGCCCTACACCGCAAAACAACAGCTGGCGTTTGAGGTAAAAAAATTGGTCCGCATACTTATATTCGGCCCAGACATATGACGAACTGTAAACCATAACAGCGCCGACAACCAACAGCAGTAATATAACAGCCAATAGAGTGTAGTCCGGTGCATAGCGAATTTTAAACGACTTTCGAAACAAAAAAACACCCCGTTTCCAGATTGGTTGGAAGAGGGGCTTTAATTCGTAATGAAAATAGTGACATCCAGCTGAAGTACTAAAGCTGCAACATGGCATACATTATTGCAGTGGACAAGCCCCTACAATAGTGTATGCACAGCTTTTATAAACATGTCACCCCGTTCCTCAAATGTTCGGTACTGATCCCAGCTTGCACAGGCAGGGGACAGCAGTATGACATCCTTATGCTCCGACATTTGATATGCCTGGTTGACAGCATCATTCATACTGCCGGCCATTTTTATGGCGGAAACTTCCGCTTCAAGTGCTGTCCGCTTAAGTTTATCCTGTGTTTCACCGATCAGCACAACGCCTTTCACATTCTTCAAATAGGGTTTTAAATCATCAAACTCATTTCCGCGGTCAAGCCCTCCTGCAATCAGGATGACAGGCTGTTTAAATGAAGATAACGCTTTTTGAGCCGCGAGCATATTTGTTGCTTTAGAATCATTATAAAACAACCGTCCATGAAAATTGCCAACGAATTGAAGCCTATGTCTGACCCCTGAAAAATTCGTCAGCACACTGTGTATGCCTTTATTCGCAGCACCACTCAATTTTGCTGCACAGATGGCAGCTAGGATATTTTCCAGATTATGATCGCCTGTCAGTGCAATGTCCTTCTTTTCAATTACTTTTTCGTTTTTAAAATAGAGGTTATTCCCATCTGTCCACGCGCCGTTTTCCAATCTATTTTTTAGTGAAAATGGAATTTTGATTGATTTTGCAGTTGTGACAGCTTCTGTCACAGTTGGATTGTCCGCGTTATAGATAAGATAATCATCAGCTGTCTGATTGGCGAATATATTGCATTTAGCATTTTTGTAATTCTCAAACGTTTTATGGTAATCAAGATGTGCCTCAAAAATATTTAGCAGCACAGCTATTTTCGGTTTAAATGTTTTGACACCCATTAATTGAAAGGAGGATAGCTCCAGAACCATTTTTTCGTCTTTTTTCAAAGATTGAGCAACCTCTACTGCTACATGACCAATATTCCCGGCAATTTGTGCTCCCTGATTACTTGCCCTCAGCATCTCGGTCGTCAGTGTTGTTGTCGTTGTTTTGCCATTGGAACCGGTTATCCCGATCATAGCTGTTTCTGACAGATTGCCGGCTAGTTCTATCTCGGTAATAATTGGAATATCACGTCTGCTTGCTTCCTGCAGCAGAGGTGTATCATAAGGTATTCCCGGATTTTTAACGATAATTTCCATTCCATCCAACACAGAAAGCGGATGGGAACCGGTAATCACTTCAGCACCCATTGATTTCAATTCATCCACAGCGTCATCAGTATCGCTGGCATTTTTATCATTCACACGGATATTTTTGCCATTTTGCAGTAACAGCCTGGCTGCAGCTGTACCACTTTTTGCCAGCCCCAGCACAAGTATATGAGCATAAGGAAAATTTCTTAATTCTTTCAAACTATCCACACCTCTATATAAACACCGAGCGCCGCAAACACCAGACCTACAAGCCAAAACGTGGTTACAACACGCCATTCAGACCACCCGAGCAGCTCATAATGATGGTGAAGCGGGCTCATTTTAAATATTCTCTTGCCGGTTGCCTTATAGGATATAACCTGAATAATGACCGAAAGCGTCTCAATGACAAAAACCCCGCCGATAATAACCAGAATGATTTCCAGCTTTGTCAAAATCGCTATAGCGGCAAGACTCCCCCCTAAAGCCAATGATCCCGTATCACCCATAAATACCTTGGCTGGGTGTGCATTGAATACGAGAAAACCCAGCAGTGCACCTACTGCCGCCAGTGAAAAGATGGTTATCTCATTTTGCGGAAAACCGTACCATGCCAGAATGCCAAAAGCACCAAACGCTATGGCTGCGGTACCGGCAAGCAAGCCATCCAGTCCATCCGTTAAGTTCACGGCATTGGATGCGCCAACCAGCATAAATACAGTCAGCAATGCATACCCCCAGCCGAGCTCCCATTGTATGGATGTACCCGGAATTTGAATGTAGGTGGCATAATCGTTATAGTGTAAAATAAAATAAAAAATAAACGCAATAACTAATTGGCCTGCCATCTTCTGTTTTGATGTCAGTCCGAGATTCCGCTTCATGGCCACTTTAATAAAGTCATCCATAAAACCCAATAATCCATATCCAACCATGACAAAAATAAGCAGCCACAACTCATAGCCGATCGATCCAGCACTATATTTGCTAACCATAATAATTGCAGTTGCAACAACACTGATGACAATCATAATACCGCCCATTGTCGGGGTCCCCGTTTTCTTAATATGTGATTTCGGACCTTCGTCTCTGATGCTTTGCCCAAACTTCAAACGTCGTAAAAAAGGGATGAAAATTGGTGATGAAAGGACGGTAATCAGAAAGGCTATTGCGATTGTCATGATTAATACGTACATATTCACTATTTCTCCTCCTCTTGAAGCAACCGTCCATGTTTATTTCGATGGATCAATAACTTGCTTGACAAATGATTCAAATTGCATGCCCCGTGATGCTTTAAATAAAATTAACGTTCCCTCTGAGATATACGTATTCAGAGTACCTATGAGCGTTTCCTTTGATGTGAAATGCCGGCTGTCGATCTCTGGATGCTGTTTATGAACAGCTGACGAAATCTCATCTGCATCTTCTCCAAATGTCAATACAGCTGTCATCGATTCATCAATACTGTCTGCAACCGAACGGTGAAGCGGTTTTGAGTTTTGACCAAGCTCAAACACATCACCTAAAACGAGTACCTTCTGCCGAAATCCGCCCAAATGTTTTACAGCGTTTATGCTTGCCTTCATAGACGTTGGTGAAGCATTATATGCATCATTGATAATGGATGAACCGTTTTTGCCATCCATCAGTTCAAACCGCATCGAAGTCAATTCCATTCCTGTCAATGCCTGTTTCACATTGTCCTTTGTTATCTTAAGCAACTCGCCGATTGTTATGGCAAACGATGCATTCAGTGCATGGTGACTTCCAACCAATGGAATCGTATAGTTCTCGCCATCAGAAAGTTCGAACTGTGTCGACTGCTGTGAAATGTTTATATTTTTAATGGTGACATCATTACCGGTATCAAACCCGCATTTGATAACGTTGTTTCGCTGATGTACCTGCCCTAATAATGGTTCGTCGCCGTCAATCAATAAATAACCGTCTTTTGTCATTCCTTTAATGATCTCAAGTTTTGCCCGAGCAATACCTTCCCTTGATCCCAAATACTCAATATGGGATTCACCAATATTTGTAATCACGGCAAAATCAGGATTCGCTATTTTTGTGAGTGTTTCAATTTCACCAAAATGATTCATGCCCATTTCCGTGACTAGTACTTCTGTTTCCGGCAGCATCGATAAAATGGTAAGCGGAACGCCAATTTGATTGTTTAAATTGCCTTCTGTATGGTGTGTTTTAAATGATGATGCGACGACTGAAGCAATAATATCCTTAGTCGTTGTCTTGCCATTCGATCCTGTTACGCCAATGACAACCGGTCCGACCTTTTCGCGGTAAGCCTTTGCCAGTTCTTGCATCGCCGTCAACGTATCCTCGACAAAAAACACCGGGAAATCGGCCGGCAAAAATTCCGGCAGATCCTTTTCTTTATCCCATAGAGCAGCTGCAGCCCCTTGGTCAAAGGCATCCTTCATATACTTATGGCCGTCAAAGTTCTCACCGGCTAAAGGAATAAACAATGATTTATTTAATTTTTTTCGGCTGTCTGTCGCAACCTCGGCTATTTCAATCCCGTCCATTGCTGCACCCTTATAATCTGCAAATACGGATGCAAGCCATTCAGTTGTAAACAACATCATTAATTCTCCTTAGCCAGAATTGCCTCTTTGGCAACTTCTCGGTCGTCAAAATCATAACGGTTCCGGCCGATATCCTGGTACGCCTCGTGTCCCTTGCCCGCAATCAGCACAATGTCGCCTTTTTCGGCGAGATTTATGGAATGAAAGATGGCATCTTTGCGGTTTTCAATCACCGTATAATGCGTTCCATCCAGTCCTTCCGTCATATCATCCAATATTGCCTGCGGATCCTCTGTACGGGGGTTATCGGAAGTAAAGATTGCCTCATCAGCGTATTTGAGTGCGATCGAAGCCATTAAAGGACGTTTTGTCTTGTCACGATCGCCGCCGCAGCCAACCACAACATAGACATTGTTCTCAGCGAACCCTTTAATTGTTTGCAGCACGTTTTCCAGTGAATCTGGGGTATGTGCATAATCAACAACTGCTGCAAATTCATGGCTTCCTTCGACTGGCTGAAACCTTCCGCTCACACCCTGCATGTTTTCAAGTGCTTCCTTAATAACCTCAAGCGGTATATCAGCACTTATGGCAGCAGCACTTGCCGCGAGCATATTATAAACATTGAATTTACCTATTAAGCTGCTGTTTATCTTTACAGATCCAATTGGCGAATTCATGGTAAATGTTGTTTTCGTAACTTCAAGATTGATGTCTTTTGCCCTTACCTGTGCTCCATCTTGACAGCCATACGTAATAACATGCTGTGCGGTGCTTTTTTTTAGAAATGCACTGTACGGGTCGTCTTCGTTTATAACTGCAAACTTTTTCTGTCCTTCATTATAGGTGTTCCCCAACTGTGCAAACAAAAGACTTTTTGCGTGTAAATAATCGCTCATATCCGGATGATAATCCAAATGATCTTGTGATAAATTCGTAAATATCGCGATATCATAATCACAGCCGTGAGTACGCCCCATATCCAATGCGTGAGAGGATACTTCCATAATACCAGCATCGACATCCTGTTCATTCATCTGATGAAACGTCTTCTGTAAATACAGCGCATCAGGTGTTGTGTTATGTATAGCGTAAGCTTCCTGTCCTATTTTCATTTGGATGGTGCCAATGATACCCGTTTTTCGCTTGTACTGCTGAAAAATCGACTCCAGCAGGTAAGTAACCGTTGTTTTGCCATTTGTGCCGGTAACACCGATGAGCGGAAATTGGCGTGTTGGATAGTCATAAAACTTTGAAGCGAGCATCGCCATTGCTTTTGATGTATCATCAACTCGAATCACTGGAACTGAAGCACTAACTTCCTTTTCCGTCAGCACGGCATAAGCACCATTATCTGCGGCCTGACCGATGAAATCATGACCATCGACTGTAAAACCTTCGATACAAATAAACAAGTTTCCTTTTTCAATGTTTCTGGAATCGGTCTCGACACCGCTTATCTCTATATCATTAAGTTCTGCTGATGCATTATAAAATGGTAAAACAGATAGTAACTCTGATAATCTCATTTCCAAACACCCTATTCTGCAATGTTAGTCTAATGTTACAAGTTTAATAGCTGCGGAGCCGATTAATGGTTCGGCTCTTGTCAGATTGCTTTTTCCCGCATATAACGGTCAGCAACCCGCCAGAAAACGACGGTTAACTGACCTGAAATACCCGATTCTGTTCTACTGACATAAGTTTCACTTTACGCTCCATTATGTTAGCAGTTAAGCCTTTTACATTATAGCAAAAATTTGGCCGGTTCACGAAGGGTTTTTGTCAGATAAATAAATTCTTATTTTTTCACCTTTTTCAATTTTTGTCCCAGGCTCTGGTGCCTGATCGATGATATACTCACCGGATCCGCTTGTTTCAATCGATAAATTCGTCTGATATTCTGTTAATTTCTGTTTGTTCAGACCAATTAAATCCGGGACTTCAACTTTCGGCTTATCCGACCATTTATATTCTTTTTCCAGACCGTCTTCTCTTGGTTCAACTCCCATTGCGCGCAAACTGTCTCCGATAATAGTTCCAACGATTGGCGCTGTGACAACACCTCCGAATTGAGAGGTGCCTTTCGGATTATCCACTGCAACATAAACCACGATTTCCGGGTCATCAGCAGGGGCAAACCCCATAAATGAAACGATGTAATTATTTTTCAAGTAGTTGCCATCTGGTCCGACTTTCTGGGCGGTACCTGTTTTACCCCCAACACGGTAACCGTCAACATACGCAGGACGGCCGGTTCCTTCAGCAACGACACTTTCAAGCGCATGACGCACCTCATTTGATGTGGATTCTGAAATGATGTTTTCCTTCAATGTCGGCTCCACCTTTTCCACTGCCTTACCGGTTTGCGGATCAATCCATTCCTTTGCAATAAACGGTTTATATAGTTGACCGCCATTAACCGCGGCAGAAACAGCCATGACCTGTTGAATCGGTGTAACGGATACACCCTGCCCAAATGAAGTTGTCGCCAGCTCAACCGGTCCTATATTTTCAGGTTCAAACAATATTCCATTCCCTTCACCACGCAAATCAATGCCTGTTTTTTTTCCGAACCCGAAATCTTTAATGTAACTGAACAGCTTTTCCTTGCCAAGATCAGTTCCCATTTGTACAAAGCCGGGGTTACAGGAATTTTGCACAACCTCGAGATAAGTCTGTTGACCATGTCCGCCGCTCTTCCAGCAATGCAGTTCTGTCCCGCCTACTGATATGTCGCCGTCGTCATGAAACTTGTCTTTTTCAAGATCTACCGTATTCTCTTCCAGTGCAGCTGCCAGTGTAATAATTTTAAAGGTCGACCCTGGTTCATAAGTGCTCCATATCGGCAAATTACGGTCATATATTTCCGGGTCAACATTCTGGTAATTTTCCGGGTTAAAGTTTGGCCGTGATGACATCCCAAGCACGCCGCCAGTATCAGGATCTACTGCAATTGCCATGGCACCATCAGGATTATATTGTGATACCGCAAGATCCAGTTCCCGTTCCATGATTGTCTGGACTTTGGAATCAATCGTTGTTTTTAAATTCAAACCGTCTGTCGGGGCTTCATAATCATCGGCGATTTGTTCAAGTTTTTTCCCCTTAGCGTCAGAATAAAACGACAAGCTTCCCTCTTCCCCATTCAATTTATCATTGTAAAACAGTTCAAGACCCATTAAACCCTGGTTATCTATACCAGCAAAACCTAATACATGCGATAGGTCATCTCCAAATGGGTAATGGCGTTTTGAATCTTTTGCCAGATAAATCCCGTCCATATTCAATGTCCGGAACGCTTCTTCCTGTTCTTCGCTTATTTTCCTGCCCTCCGGATGCACCCTTGTATAAACAGCATCTTTCGTAACATAATCATATGCATCCTGTTCGGAAATTTCCAATATGTCGGCGATTTTTCCAGCTGTGTCCTGGGGCTTTTTCACCTGCTTTGGAACAACAATGACAGATGGTGCGGACACGTTTTCCGCCAGTACTTCTTCGTGCCTGTCCAATATTTTTCCGCGTTCAGGCTCAAACGTAATATCCCTGCTCCAGGACTCATCAGCACGCTTCATCAGTTCATCTCCCATCATAAACTGAACAAAGCCCAGCCGGACATCTATTATGACGAAGAATAATAAGCCGATGAGAAAAACAGCAATCATACGCTTACGTACAGTTACAGAAGATACGCGTTTCATATTCTATACCCCTTTTCATATTCATAGGTAGGCTTGTATTCACTATATGAATGCTGAAAATAGAATAGAACATTGCATATCATGCCAAAATAGCGAACCACGCCTCTAAAAACCGGGCGTGGCACACTCATAGTCGCTTCCGTTATTCACTTGATTCTTCGCTTGATTGCTCTGTCTCTTCGGCATCAGACCCAGGCGGCTGAAGCTCGACACCTAAATAATCATTCTTTTTGAGTGGTGTCCCTTTCTTAATGCTTTGATTGGTGACATAGCCATTTCCGATTGGTTCAACATCCAGCGACATTAATTTAGACAGCTGCATAACATCCCTTAATGACCACCCGGTAATGTCAGGCATTTCCGGTTCATCAGTGATGAGGATAATCCGATCTCCCGGCAGCAATTCTTCGCCTTCTGCAGCACTCACTTTTTCGATAGTATTTCCTGATCCGATAACCGACACATTCAAGCCCTTGTTGTTAAGTTCCTGTTGAATACTGGACGTTTTTTTGCCTTTCATTTCCGGCAGCTTGACTGGTTCAATCTGCTTGTTTGCTTCCTTGTCGGGTTCAATATTCAAATAATGCAGACTGTTCTCCATGACATTTTTGAATATGAATGACACAGGAGCCGAACCGTTCTCCGTAGCTTCAAGATCGGGCTGTTTAACCGATACATACATCATCAGCTGCGGGTCTTCCCTGGGAGCCATCCCAAGAAACGAGTACGTATAGTTTCCGTGTCCGGTTAAATATTTGCCGTCCTCAGTAATTTGGGCTGTACCGGTTTTGCCTGCAACAGAATAATCATCAAGTTTATATTCTTTCCCCGTTCCATTTTCAGATGAAACGACCGTTCCCAATAAATCCATCACCTGATCGGAAGTTTCTTTTGAAATTGGCTTACTGGTCACTTCGGGTGATTTTTCTTTAATTGTCTCGCCGGTGGCCGAATCAACCTTTTTGGATATGACGTATGGTTTGACCATTTTTCCGTCATTTGCTATTGCCGATGCAGCCTTCATTTGCTGGATTGGCGTGACCGTACTTGCCTGTCCAAAAGCTGTGGTAATTTTATCGCGTGGATAGTTATAAACGAGCTGCCCTGTTTCTTCACCTGGTAAATCGATTCCCGTTTTTTCATCGAAACCGAATCCATGTAAATATTCCAGGTACTCCTCAGTCCCAATTTTCTCCCAAACCAGTTTAGCAGCGGCAACGTTGGATGAACGGGTAAACCCTTCATTATACGTAATGGAACCCCAGCCCTCGCCGCCATTATGATCTCTAACTGGAGCGACACGGTCACTTATTTTGTATGTACCTGATTCGAGCCATTCATCCCCATTATAGACACCTTCTTCAATGGCAGCAGCCCATGTGAACATTTTCATTGTTGAGCCCGGTTCAACAGGGGTAGCTATCACATCATTATACCAATTTTCCACATCGGACGGATTATTGGGATTATAGCTTGGACGGTTGCTCATCGCCAGAATTTCACCGGTTTTCGGATCCATTACGGCAGCCGTCATTCGTTCAGGTTCATAGGTCTCATCCATTTGCGTCATGACATCCTCAAGCAATGTCTGTATCTTCTGATCAATCGTTAAATAAACGTCCCCGCCGTCTTTCGGCTGTTTGACCACTTCCTCCGGGTTTAACAGTTTATCATTATACTGATCACGCTGATACGAGATAGACCCATCTTTTCCACTCAGGAACTCATTCATTTGTTTTTCGATTCCGGTAATGCCCTTGATTGTATTATCATTTTTCTGAGCGAATCCAATGATTTGAGATGCGAACATTCCGTTTGGATAATAACGGATTGGTTCTTCCTGAAATTTGATGCCCGGAAGGTCAAGCTCTTCAATTTTTTCCTTCGTGTCCTGAGAGAGTTCTTTACCGGCACTTCCAAATTCTACTTGAAACTGGTTTTTCTGAATGCCTTCTTTCATTTGTTCCAGCAGATAGCTTTTATCAGCATCTAATAAAGGAGCCAGCGTCTCTGCAGTCTTTTCCGGATTTACTACATGAAGCGGCTCCTCTTTGTTTTGTGTATGTGATTCTCCTACAATTGCCTGGATTCTGTAGGTGGGGCGATCATATGCTAATGTCATGCCACTGCGGCCGTAAATTTTTCCCCGTTCCGCATCAAGGGTGTAAGATGCAGTCCGTTTTTCCTCAGCCCATTTCTCAAGTGAAATGCCGGCAATCTCCCCGGTTGCCTGAATATATAAGAACCTTCCGGAAATAAGCAGAAACATACCGACAAACAAAATAACCAAAATCCCGGACATAATGTGTGTCTTTTTGTTTTTTTTCATCATATAGCCGCCTTGCCTAGTTGTTGTTAAATGCTGTTGCTTGTTTTACCCGTGCATCCTGTACTTTCAAGCCATTTTCTTTTGCAATTCTGGTGATGCGCTCAGGTCTGCTTAACTGCTTTTTCTCATAGACCAGCCCTTCATTGGTAACTTTCTGATGCTGCACGGATTGTTCAAGTGATTGCAATTCCCTGTTCAATGTGTCTGTCGAAGAGGCAAATGACACAACGTAGATGCTCGCTGCGATCAGCATAGCTCCTACCCCAGAATATAACACTTTTTCACCTTTTGTAATCCAGTTCTTCTTGTGAACCTTAATAGCTTTTTGTTTTTCTTGTCGTTCTTCGTTTGGCAAATACGACTGTTCCCATTTACGGGCAAGATTTTCACTCATGATTTTTTCCACCCTTCTTTATATGAAAATTCTTCATCCCACTCTTGTATTTTTTTACTAATACGCAATTTGGCTGAGCGTGATCGTCTGTTCTCCTTAAGTTCTTTTTCACTTGGCACAATCGGTTTTTTATTAACGACTTGAAATGGTGCCTGATGGTTCTCCGGTATTACCGGCAGATTTTTCGGCACCGGTTTTGCTGTACTCCATTTTTTAAATGCCTGTTTACAAAGCCTGTCTTCCAATGAGTGAAACGTTATGACGGCAATTCTTCCATGGATATCAACAACACGTGCCGCCTGGTGAAGCGCGTCATTAAAAGCTGTCAGCTCATCATTTACTGCAATCCGCAATGCCTGAAAAATCCGTTTTGCCGGATGTCCTCCTTTTCTCCGGGCCGGTGCAGGAATTGCTTCTTTAATGATTTCAACCAATTCAAACGTCGTTTCAATTGGTTTTTCTTTTCTGACACCCTCAATTTTTCGGGCGATTTGCTTGGAAAATTTCTCTTCACCATAGCTGAAAAAGATTTTCACTAACTGATTATACGGCCATTCATTAATCACTTCCCGGGCATCCAATGGCTGGTGCTGATTCATACGCATATCAAGTTTGGCATCATGCTGATAGCTGAAACCTCTTTCGCCACGGTCAAACTGTGGCGATGAAACACCAAGATCAAACAGAAAACCGTCAACTTGTCCGATTTGATGCGAAGCTAATTGTTCCTCTATTTCTCTAAAGTTCGCATGAATAAAAAGTGTGCGTTTTTTAAGTGGCTGCAATCGATCTTCAGCTGCCTTCAGCGCTTCCTTATCCTGATCAAATGCTATCAGCAATCCATTTTCATTTAACCTGGAAGCAATGCGTTCGGCGTGACCGCCACCGCCGGCGGTACAGTCCACATATGTACCTTCCTTTTTGATAGCCATCCCATCCAGCACTTCTTCTTCTAATACACTGTAATGATTAAACATAGACTTTCATCCTGTCTTTACCACGTTTAAATATCAAAGTCCATCAGGTTTTCGGCAATTTCACCGAAGGATTCTTCGGAGTCATTGAAATAATCCTCCCAGTTTTCACTGGCCCAGAATTCAACCCGATTGGATACACCAATAACAACACATTCCTTGTCCAGCCCGGCGTATTGGCGTAATGGCTGGGGAATGTTTATTCTTCCCTGCTTGTCCACTTCACATTCAACTGCTCCAGAGAAGAAAAACCTTGTAAAAGCACGGGCGTCTTTCTTGGTTAATGGGAGTTTTTTCAACTTTTCCTCAAGCAATTTCCATTCATCCATTGGGTACGCAAACAAACATTTATCAAGCCCACGGGTGACGACAAAGCTGTCACCAAGATCTTCACGGAACTTGGCGGGCACAATAATTCGTCCCTTTGTATCGATATTGTGCTGGTGTTCACCCATGAACATAGAGTACGCCCCACTTTCTTATACCCCATGTTACCACATTCCCCCACAATTCACCACTTATTTTTTAAAATTCTTTCCGTTAATTTTAAAAATAGGCCTAATGCGCTATACCTCACTGAACATAAGCCTGCATTTACAACTCCTCATACCGCGGACAAACACCGCTATCACGCCTGTTTGGAATATTTGCCATAAAAAAAGCCCCACCTTTCTTCCACTCATTCTGAAAAAGTGGAGGAAGGTGGGGCGTTTAAAATCTCTGTACATTAAAGTATATCATGCTATAAATAAACAATATGGTGCGGGGCCAGGAATGAATATGACTGGTTTGTAAGTTCGCTGATAAATTCGGGACCATATTCGTTCAACCAGACTAATGGATTCCATACTCTCTCCTGCAGCCCATTTTTAGGGTGAAGCGTGTTTTGGATCAGATCGAATTCATTCAAATGTTCTGTGTGTCTTTCTTCCAGCCCTTTCATAATACGCTCTTCCAAATATTTAATATCCTCATTCAAATAGTACAGATTTTTATCAGCCAATTCACCTAAATCAGAACGTATTCCTCTGGCTATATCCCTTAATGGCTTGTGCGCTGTATCAACAGCCTGCCTGATTTCAGAAGCAACTTTCTGAACCGGTGGTCCGTACTGGTTGGCAAGCCATTTGATTTTAAGGGATTCAACACCGTGATTAATAGCATTTTCCCCATCGATGGCATACTTCTGCAATGATTTTTCCACGCGACGGTCAAGAAATGTAAAGGATAACCGCGGCAGTACCGGCGGCATCTCCATATCAGCCGCCCGGAAAGCAGGCTTTAAAACAGACCAGTAACCAACTTCACCCGGGCCGCCGATAAATGCCAGTGTCGGAAATAGACATTCCTGCATAACCGTTCTTGTCACCACATTATTGCTTAGTTTTGATGGATCGTTTTGTGCTGTCTCCAAGAGCTCTTCTGTTGTTAAAAGAACTTCCCGCTGTTTGCCTCTCCAGTTCCCTTCATCATCTCGTGTAAGCAGTATCCTGTCATTACCATCATGATAAAAAAGATGTGCATCATCAGGCTCTGCCTCCAGTGAAACAGCATACCCCTTTTGCTTCAGCTGCTGTAATGCCGTATAAACACCTGAACTGATTTTCTTTTGGTTTTCAATCAGAGTCGCAAAATGGTGCTTTTCCATCTCACGCATCGAGGAATCTCCGGAATCAGCAAGAACAACACCTTCTTTATCGAACAATTGATAAATAACCCGGGCGAAAAAGTCCACATAAGTACCCGACTGCCGCAAACAATCCCGTATTGTCCGGTACAATTTTTTCGTATGTTCTGTCTCGGCCAGCCCCGCAAATAGCTGATCAATCCATTCACCTGCCGCCGATTGATCAATTGAAATATCTGAAACAGGGCGTTTGTCGGATATCCGCTGCTGCAGTTTGTATTTTTTCATAGTGTTATGTTCAGGCAAATAAATATGATTAATTTCAGCAAAATCATGATCTTCACCGGCTATCCAGAAAACCGGAATAACCGGTGTCTGAAGTTTGGACTCCTGCTGTTTGGCAAACTGGATAATTGATATGATTTTATTAATGGTATACATCGGCCCTGTAAGAAGACCCGCCTGCTGGCCTCCAATAACAACCACACTGTTATCTTTCTTCAACCGCTCTATATTAAGATACGTTGATTGAGGAGCATCCCATCGCCTGTTCATTGTGACTAATGCTTCTGTCAGGTTTTCACGGTCAATGTGTTTATTCTGCAATGTTTTTTCTCTGGACTGATATGTTGATTCCAGGTATGGATCATAGTCAAAATGCTCCAAAATCCCGGACCGGTGGTTTCGATAATCATCTATTAGTGCATTTTGTTTTTGTAATGTAATTGGCGTGATCCGCATCGGTCGCATGCTCCTTTAATTGTTATCATATATGTCCATAACACATTTTACATAAAACAAGAGTGGATTGCATTCAATCTGTTTTACGTCTCTTCTTGTTAAAAAAAACGAAGAACGATCCCCATCAGCACAAGCAAGCAATACAATAGTAAAAACAGCAAAAAGCAGATACGCCAGAAAACTTTAAACACTTTTTTAAACGCAACTTCTGTATAGATTTTCCACTGAATAACCACAATAGCTGTAATCAGCGTCAGTAAAATTAATAGAATTATTCCAAAGAATGAATGCCCGAAAATGGTTTTAAACATCGTTATGACAGCAATAATGTAAAGAAGTGTTGTCCAGCTCACGGCAGCATGAATTGCTTTCCAGTTATGTTTGTACACTTTTCTGCCAATAATATAAACAATCAATGTTGCAAGTACCGGAAGCATAATGATGAAGCCAATGAAATAAGCAACTAAATTCAATATCATTTCCCGTCATTTACCCCTTTTCTATTCTCCAGTGAACCGGTTATTGATACAATGGTAACAGAATAAATTACCCTTTGCTGTGGATTATTTTCTTTCATTCCCTTTCCGGCTTTTTTATATTATAATTAAAAATAAAGAAATTCTAAATACTTAAGTTCGAAGGGGGAAAGATAAAATGAATAATGAAGTCGAAAAACTCTTGATCAATTATAAAACATTGGAGCAATTTAAACGATTTAAAGAATACGGGAACCAGGAACTTTCCATGATGGAAGATCTCCAGAATAATATCGTTGAGAATAACAGCGAATCGCCTTTTTATGGAATTCATGTTGGCCGTAATCTGATCGCCAGAATGAGTTTATATAAAGTCAGCGCAAAATATGATGCCTATTTTGAACCGCCGCAGGATTATTTGGAGCTGTGGAAACTTGAGGTTTTACCGGACTATCGCGGCAGAGATTACGGAAAGGCCCTGGTTGATTTCGCCAAGAGTTTCCAGCTGCCGATCAAGACAAATCCGCGGATTAACTCACACGGATTCTGGGAAAAAATGGGATTCCAAAAAGCAAAATACGAAATGGAAAGAGACCTTGGGGAAAATCCGCTGATATGGATGCCTGAAGGGGTCGAAGAAAAAGGAGTCTGAATCGATCGATCCGGCCGCTGATTTAATAACCCGACATAACCTGGCTGATTTCAGCAGCCTTGCACATATGCAGTAAGAAAGGATTTATGCTTTTTAACTGCTAAAATAAAAGACATGAATGGCATATTCCAATCATTCATGTCTTTCTCCTTCATTTCCGCGGCTCGTATACCCAGGCCCATAATTTTCCCATTTCAGTCCACGCCTGCTCATAACGGTTCAGTTGTTCTTTCAGTGCTTCATTCTCGTTTATCAACTGCTGTTGTGTTACTTCTCCTTCATTATGGAATAACTGCTTATCACCATTGGAATGATTGCGCATCTTTTCCAGTAAAGAAATAGCCGTATCAATCGGATCCGGCTCTCCATTACCTGTTGTGTCGTATTGAACCAGCGTCTTTTGCCGGTTATTCTGTTTCCGGTCTTTTTTGGCGTTTTCAATAGCATCCTGATATTGTTTGCGGATAGAGGCATTCCAGCGAAAGCCGCATGCCGCGGATGTTCTGGACAATTGCTTTGCGACATCTTTAAATGCTTCAAGCTGGGTTTTCCCTTCTCTTATATGACGAAGAACGGTCTCTGCCAATAAAATATCTTCGTCCTTCGTCCATGCATCCTGCCGTGTTGCATTCATAACATCCCTCCTTATGCATTTGCTATCAATGTATGCAAAAGGTAGGTGTGATAGAATCGTTCACGGTCAATTTTCTTAGAAAATATTATCTATTCTTTATTTCGAAACATAAATTCCCGGACCGCATCCTTATGTTCTTTTGTCTCCCATAATTCAGCACAATTTCTTACCTCATCGTTCATTTGTTCAGAAAGCAGCAAAATAGATAGCTTCTTCTGATATTGCATTTTTAATATCTTCATTTGTTCCAGCGACTTTGTTAGATATGGCTTTAAAAGAGATTCCCGGTCGTTCCATTCTTCATCACCGGCAATTTTTTGAATCCAGCCATGCTTTTGCAGATAATCTGCCCGATGCAATGCCGCTTCCATTAGCCATTGAAATGCGAAACTGGAATGAACTTTCTCGTACAAAAGAGTTCCACCGCCCCATCCAGGTGTGATTCCCAGTTTTGTCTGGACAAATCCAAACCGGGTATTTGCTTTGGCAATCCGGATATCGCATGCTGTCGCAATTTCGCAGCCGCCACCGATTCCATCCCCATTTAATAAACATACGGTTGGAACGGGAAAAGACACAAGTTCATAAAGCACTTCCTTCATCGGGTATAATACAGTAAAAGCCTCTTCGGTGCTCAAATCACCATGCAAATCCTGTAAATCTCCACCGGCGCAAAACATCCGGTCACCAACAGCTGTAATGACCAAAAACTTCACCTGCTGCTGTTTGGCAGTTTCAAGTGCATTTAAAAACGAACGTGTCATATCTTTAGAAATGGCATTCATCTTTTCCGGGCGGTTCAGCAGAATTTCACCATAGCCCTTTTCATCCGTTCTGTATTGAACCAAATCAGTCATATATGTGTTTTCCCTTCCTTTTACAAATAGACTCTTTTCGTAAATATTACAGCTAATTAATCTTTACAGTTGAGGTAAAGTGAAACTTCATTCAGTAGAGCGCTTTTCTCTACTGAATGTTAGTTGAACGAATCGGGCATTTAAGGTCCACTAGATGCGGGATAAACTGCGACGTATTATGCGAACATGTTTGAGTACTATAATACCGTTCCGGGAAAATCACTGCGCTTTCCGCGGGCAGCTGAGATCTGAACAGGAAGCGGTCTTAGCTTCCGAGGAAGCTAAGCGTTGCCCGCGGAAAGCAACTGCCCAAAGCGGAAATCAATCCTGTCAATACGTCACAGTTTATGGATCTTGTGTCAAAAATGACAAGTTATTAGAAAACAGTCTCCAATCATAATTTCTTTTATGAATCAAGCAAGCATATGTATACAAAAACAGATCACTGTTACAGTGATCTGTTTAGAATTAACCTACGAGTTCAATTTAATCATTTGCGACGACTTCTCTGCCATCATAATGCCCGCATGATTTGCATACATGATGCGGCTTAGTCAGCTCACCGCAGTTCGAGCATTCCACCATGCCTGGTACGTGCAATTTTTTATGCGTACGACGCTGGTTTTTCACCTTTTTGGATGTTCTTCTTTTTGGTACTGCCATGCTTACACCCCCTTCAATCATGCAAGGAATGGAAGATTCTATTCCTTTTCCTTTTTATCCTCCAGTAAAGATTCCAGTTTTTTAAAACGTGGGTCTGGTTTTTGCTCTTTTTTGTCTTCTGAAATTAATTCCCAGCCTGCTCCTTCAAAAGGAGCCCGGCTTAAAGCGTCTGCATCATCTGAATACACACGATAAGGGACTTCCAATAAAATATTTTCCTTTATTAATGGATTTAAGTCAAGTACTTCCCCATCAATTGAATGAATATCATCATCTGAGTCATCTTTTTCATATGGTGACTCTGTGAAAATTTCGGTTGCGCTTATTTGAAACGGATAGGGCACGTCCACCAATGTGCGGGCACATGGTAAAATCATTGTGCCATCTATTGCAAATGTGAAAATAATGTCATCACCCTGATCCATCGCTGTTCCGCTAACGTGAACAGAGCCGATCTTTCGAATATCATTGTTCATCGTTTCCAGTTCGGAAACATCAACCTGATCATCAAAAGCAAAGGGTTCATAACCTGCATTTCTTTTAATTTGAGCTACTGAAAATTTCATAGTATCACCTCAAGGCAACAAGAGTAATTTTAAAAGGAAAATACCTTTTTGTCAATATATTTTCTTTACATATGCTCTATTGCCAGTATTCCCTTTTTAGCAACAACGAACCATGCACCACAACACTTTTTTTGATACAATAAGCCTTAATCCTAAAACAGTGTTTTACTCGCATATATACTTCTACTTATATGCGGGGTACAATGAAAGAATTCAGAAAGGGCTGGAATACATGCAAGCTTGCGGTTTAATTGTTGAATATAACCCATTTCATAATGGACATGCTTTCCATATAGAAGCATCAAGGAAAGCTTCCGGAGCGGATTGTCTGATTGCTGTTATGAGCGGATCATTTTTACAGCGCGGCGAGCCAGCCATTATTGATAAGTTTCACCGAACCAAAGCAGCGTTGTCGGCAGGCGCCGATATCGTGCTGGAGCTCCCGTATGTGTATGCCGTTCAGAGCAGTGATTTATTTGCCCGGGGTTCTGTCCAAACATTACATGAAATTGGCGTTTCAAACATTTGCTTCGGAAGTGAATCCGGGGATATATCCCGCTTCACCAATAGTTATGATGTGCTTCAGCAAAAGCAGTCTGTCTACCAAACAACCCTTCAGGAAAAATTGCATCTCGGTCTTTCTTTTCCCGAAGCCAGCCGGTACGCCTACCAAAAAATAGGATTAGCCGCATCAGAAATGGATTTGACCAAACCTAACAATATTCTCGGATTCAGCTATGTTAAAGCGATTTTGGATGATAAGCTGCCAATAGACCCCTTGACCATCACCCGTATTAAGAATGCTTACCATGATCAGGCGATTACCGGTTCGATTGCAAGTGCTACAAGCATACGCAAAGAACTTATAGGTAAAGAGGACATATCCGAAACGGCTGCCAGCGCCCTCCCTGAAGTAACAATTCAGCAGCTGCGCGCGTATAAACAACAGGCAGCCGTCTGGCATTCATGGGAGAATTATTTTCAGCTTATCCATTACCGCGTTATGACAATGTCCGAAGACGAACTTGCTGCTATTCATGGTGTTGATGAAGGACTGGAAAATCGCATTAAAAAAACCGCCCGGGATACCACATCCTTTTATGAATGGATAAAAAAGATTAAAACAAAACGATATACTTGGACAAGACTTCAGCGTGTATTTGCGCATATTTTAACAAATACTACCAAAGATGACGTCCAGCAATTTGTAAGCGATGAAACCGTTCCATATGTAAGACTGTTAGGTATGACAAAAACCGGGCAATCATACTTGAATGCCCGGAAAAAGGATATGGACGTTCCGCTTATTTCAACACTTGCCGGGACTGAGAGCCTGCTGCTGTCAATTGAAGAGAAAGCAAGCCATGCCTATTACAGCATTATCCCCCCTAAAAAGAGACAAGCATTTTATCATCAGGAACTCCAGCCGCCCATCATGATTTGAACTACCTGCCCACTTAACACCTTTATGGGGTGTTAAGTGGCGGGATTACTGCACGTTAAGGCGGAATAAAAGGGTTCCATGCTTTTTTCACATCAGGAAGGCCCAAGGTTCTGAAGGTACTGTAATGCATCATCAAACGATTGGACAGGAACAATTTGCATATCTGTACCAATCTCCTCAGCTGTTTTTAAAGCCACTTCATAATTTGAATTTTCAGCTTCCTCGTTATTTGCTGCAAAAAAGATATCGCATCCTTCCTGATCTGCTGCAATAACTTTTTTATCAACTCCGCCGATCCGGAGTACGTTCCCCTGGTAGTCCACTTCTCCGGTTCCGGCAATTTGGTAGCCTTTTGTTAAATCTTCTTCGGATAACTGATCATATATTTCCAATGAAAACATCAGCCCTGCACTCGGCCCGCCGATATTGCCGCTGGAAAAGTTAACTTCCGGGTCAACTTCTACACTTCGGTCAGTAACAAGCTGAATACCAATTCCTACCTTATTTTCCATTTCAGGGAATTTCTTAAGTGTGATCTCTTGTTCAAATTCTTTTTTATCGCGAACTACGTCTACTGTTATCGTGTCTCCCGCTTGTTTATTTTCTACGTATTCAATCAAATCGTTGGATTCATCGATTGAACTGCCGTCAATTCCAACGATTCGGTCACCCATTTGCAGGACCTCCTCCGCCGGCATTCCTTCGACAACAGAAACAATGTAGACCCCATTGTAATCAATCGAAATGTCTTCATTGGCTGCTTCATAAGCAACGACCGTTGAAGCCTCCTGAGAGTTTTCCATCATTTGCAGTTGTGCATGAAAATACTCATCCTCGGACACGCCTTCCGGTCTCACCTCATTAAGTGGCAGGATATCCTGATTCGGCAGGATTTTTGCCCATAAATACTGAACAGGTGTGGCCTGTCCCCCGCGGATTGTAACCAGATGCATATCGCCTTCACTCTGGTAACCGTCTTTCACTTCCACAATCGGGTTAAGAGCATCTGCATCACCTGGTTTATATATATAATAAGGTAATTTATACGCTGAAATAAAAAATGCTATCCCGATAACTAAGATTAAAGCAATAATATGCTTTTTCGTGAATCTCACCAAAAAACTCCTTTCCATCTTACCTGTACGCTCATTCGATTGCATGTCAAAAGTGTATGTCATAAAAACATCATGTATGCGCGTATATTGATATAGACTCGTACCAATTATTTGGTGTCATTTTATATAAAAGAAACTAGCATTATTTTACTACTATCGAAAAAAGAAGTACAGGATCAGCCATCCTTAAGGGGGCTTTCGATTGCTACAAAAAATCAAAACGATATTACTGGCGGGGACAACTGCTTTTATCGCACTTTCGCTTATTAAATATCCGGATCAATCATTAGAAGCGAGCATACGCGGATTGAACATGTGGTGGGAAATTGTGTTCCCGTCATTATTGCCGTTTTTTATAACGGCTGAACTGTTAATAGGCTTTGGATTCGTGAAGTTTATCGGTGTGCTCTGTGAACCAATTATGCGTCCATTATTTAATGTGCCTGGCGTTGGAAGTTTTGCATGGGCAATGGGCATGGCAAGCGGTTACCCGACAGGAGCGAAAATATCAGCACGGCTCCGGGAAGAAAAACAGCTGACGCAAATTGAAGCAGAACGGCTTGTATCATTTACAAATGCCTCAAGCCCATTATTTATTTTCGGTGCTGTTTCGGTCGGGTTTTTTTATGATGTGAAGCTTGGCGTCATTTTGGGTGCTTCCCATTATATCGGTAATGCACTTGTGGGAGTATGTATGCGGTTTTACGGGCGGAATGCTGAAAAAAAGGTTAAACCGGCTAAGAAAAAGGTGTCGATCATCAGAGCCTTCCGGGAAATGCATCAAACCAGGGTTAATGATCCGAGACCTTTTGGAAAAATTGTCGGGGATGCCGTATTGAACTCAATCCAGACCTTGGTCATGGTCGGCGGATTCATTATCCTTTTCTCTGTCTTCACAAAATTGTTATATATAGCAGGTGTAACACCGATAATTGCATCACTTTTCCAATATGTTCTGCAGATTGTTACACTACCAGCCGAGCTGGCATTGCCTTTATTATCCGGGTTATTCGAAATAACCCTTGGTGCCAATTTAATTTCACAAGACGAAACCGCCAATCTATTGGAAAAAATAATTGTTGTCAGTTTTGTGCTGGGATTCAATGGCTTTTCGGTTCAGGCACAGGTGGCAAGCATCCTCGCGCCGACAGATATCCGGTTTGCCCCATACTTTTTTGCAAGAATCTTCCATGGTTTATTTGCTGCTATTTTGACAGCATTATTTTATACACCTTTATATCTGAACCGGACCTCGTTTGACTTTAAAGGCGTTCCGGTATCAGGCAGCGGTCAGGAAGAGTCATGGCGTGACTTTTTGCTTCGCTTATCTGAATTTGGGCCGCTCATAACGTTGACAGCGTTATTATTTGCTGTACTGATCATAATCAGGCGACTGCGAAAAATATAAGAAAAGATCCTGCCGACACACGAAGTAGTGCACTTAACGTGATATCAGTATGATCATCTTATGAATTAGCACCTTTTCTGATTCGGCCTTCTATCATTAAAGATAAAACAGCTCAGCTCACATATAAACTGAGCTGTTTCTTTTATTTGTTTTCATTCTTCGGCAAAAGTGCTCCGATGATTGAACACATTACTTCTGTTTTATTTGAATATATTTTTGTGTTAATAATCCTGCATTGTAAACAGATATGACCATAGCAAAGTAAAAGAGAATCCGAGTAAACAAAAACCTTTCTTCACCAGCAAACTCAATATAAAAAAATGAACCAGTAACAAAAAGAATGGCAGTTATTGTAGACAATATAAATTGTCCCTTCACAGTTTTCATCATTGTATCTCCCCCGAGTTTCTTAACGTGTCCTTCAATATAACTTCTACTTGCTTACGAAAGTCCTTTCTTCGCTCGAAAAAATCTCTCTTCTTTCAGGAACCTTCTTATTCAAGAAAAGCGCCCGGTTGCTTCAGATTATAATTTCTATGCCTACCGAACATTTTACTTATTGGTGTATGAACTACTCGAACTGTTGATTTCTCCCAATTCAATACGATTTCCATCTGGATCATTAAAAACCGCAATGGTACCCCAGTCAAAGGCTAAACTTCTTTTTGAAAAATGAACACCACGTGCTTCAAGATTTTTGACAACAGAAGCTAAAATACTAACGTCAAAGCGAAGTACAGTAGGATTCTGTTTTCTGGATTTTTCTTGTGCTGATCCAACGCCTCCCTGTTCAACCATTAAATAGCCGTTTGGAAGTTCGAAGGTGACCAGTGGTTCTTTTTCATTTCTCACTTCCAATTGTAGGACATCCTTGTAAAATCTGATACACTCCTCGTAACGCTCTACAAATAAAATCAAACCAAATTCGCGAAATTCCATCTTTAACACCCCACATAAAAAAATTGAACTCATCCCACATGTCCAGCATTATTTTATATCAATAAAAATTAGCATACCAAATCTTATGTGATTTGGTATGCTAATTATTTACGCTTTTCTCCATCTACTTTTTCTTATATGAGCCATTTAAAACTTTGATCGTAACGCTTCCGCAACAGGAGGCGGTACCAAATCAGAAATATCACCCTTATATTTGGCTACTTCTTTAACGATACTTGAGCTGAGGAAAGAGTACTGATTATTGGTCATCATAAAGAATGTTTCGATGTCATCATCCAGCTTCCTGTTCATTGAAGTGATCTGCATCTCATATTCAAAATCACTGACTGCTCTTAATCCGCGCAATATGGCATCTGCGTTATATTTTCTTGCATAATCGATCAGCAGCCCTTTACTCGTATCGACCGACACATTCGGCAAATGTTCAGTGCTTTGTTTCAGTAAAGCCACTTTTTCCTCAACAGAAAACAGCGGTGCCTTGGAATGATTATCGAAAACAGCAACTATCAACTGATCAAAAACAGTTGCACCGCGCTCAATAATATCAAGATGTCCATATGTAACGGGATCAAAACTCCCCGGACAGATAGCTAATCGGGTCAATTGCAACCCCCCTTCTATAATCTTTTGTAGATGGTAATGCCTGTCGTGTCATTATAAGTTTCCTGTTTCATAACATATAAATTATCAATTTCCACCGGTAATTGTTCAGAAGCGTTATGTTCACAGTAAATCATGCCATTCTCCTTCAAAAGCTGCTCAATCGATTCCAGCAATCCGCCGTAATTCACCTTTTTATAAGGCGGATCAAGCAATATAAGATCGAACTGCAGCTCCCTTTTGGCAACAGCATTCAATGCACGGAAGGAATCAGTGCGAAACACCTCAGTACTGTCTTCCAACTTCAGAGTTCGGATATTATCTTGAATTGTATGTATAGCTTTAGGATGTTCATCAACAAATATTCCCTTCTCCATACCCCTGCTTAATGCTTCAATTCCCAAAGCACCGCTGCCGGCAAACAAATCGAGACAAGCACCCTGTTCAAAAAACGGGCCCATAATCTGAAAAGCGGCTTCTTTCACTTTATCGGATGTAGGTCTGGCTGTCTTTCCCGGTACCGCTTCCAATTGGCGTCCTTTATGGAATCCGGCAATCACACGCATACTACCACCTCAATAAATTATAATAAAGCTATCAAAATAAAATCGCAAGCGTCAATGATTAATTGGTACGAAGTCCAGCATGAAATATCTATATTTCACAAGCAAATTATGTATATAAAAATCTCTTCTGTCCATAATAACATAGTGAAACAGCTTCAAAATTGCTTGGCTGTTTCAAAACTCGGAGAAGACTTACACTTCCCCATAAGTTCTTCCTCCGGTTTCTCCTCTCCCTTTGCCTTTTTGTTTTCTGGTATGAAAACAAAGGGACCTGCAGAAATATTTCTGCAGGTTTTTCTTTTTTTATTCCGATTTGTTTCAAAAGATGTCGCTAAAATTGAAATTTTATTTAGCAATTCCTATAAGCTGAGACGGACATTGGAAGTTTATTTGAGTGCTTGTATCTCCTACGCTAGTATTGTGCTAATTTAGTTCTTATCTTTATCGCGGTCTCGCATTTTCCGCAGCTCAGCATGGTGTTCTAGTTGGAGCAAAACACTAAACATTGATTTCATGAACTACAATATTTCATATGCAGAACTTCATAGCTAGAGGAGGCAATATACGAAGGCTCCTATGGGAACAGCACGTGTCCGAAGACCCCGCAGAAAAGCGGTATTTGCTTTTCAGGAGGCTGAGGCCGTGCCCATGGAAAGCGAAATATATTGCCGGAGCGTCTTAAAACACTTATCGTGTTCAGAATGGAAGAAAACTTACACTATGTACGCAGTTTATTTAACTGTAATGGAAGACATCAAAGTATGCAGGAATAACTACAAAAAACCTTTGCGGTCCTGGTATGTATCACCGCAAAGGTTAAATGCCCATCTTATAGTCATATTGTTTAGCTTTATCCGGTTTGGCATTTTCGAAATTGGTACGCACAAAAGGTTTATACGAACGATCCACTTTTGATACAAATGGCAGTTTCAGCAACTTGGATTCAACGTTGTCCAAGGCTTCCTGATCAACGTAAATAACCGCATATTTAAGCTTTTTGGACGAATAAATCAAGTGACCGTACCGTTTAATATGTTTTATATTTTTCATATGCTGAAACCAGACAATCAGCCCTTGACGTTTCGTTCTCATCAAACATCCCCGCTATCCTTCCATTTGCAATCAGTTTACCAGAATCTGATTGCAACATCAAGAGACCTTGCAGCCGCAGCCCCCGCCGTGACCGCACCCATGATCCGTCAATGCAGCACCGTCTTTGGGCGCTTTAATGTCATCGCTTACGCTAAAAGCAATATATTCGCTTATTTCGTCGAGCATCTTCTGTAAGTTACGTTCAGCGACTTTAAATGCAGCCACCTTTTCATTCATGTCCACTTTACGCTTTGACGAACGCACCTTTTTCATAATCTCATTATAATCAGGATGATATCTGCCAAAGCGCTGCACTTCATCATATTGTTCTTTTATATCATTAAACGCTTTAATCAGCTGTTGTGCCTCTGGATCTTCATTAAGAGCTTTTCGGGCATCTTCATAGGATTCCATGACGTCAGACTTTAAGACCATATCACTTAGTATCTCTGAGTGGTCCAGGATGTCTGCATACTCGATAGTTCCTATCATAATTTCACCTCCACCACCATCCTATCATGGAATTCGGGAGATTAAAACAGCGAAACACTCAGTCTTTCATGGCACCGGCAAGATTGATAAGTGTATTGACCATCTGTACATGACTGCCAATTTTACCAATCTGCTGGGAGAATGTTTTGCCGTAAAACGCTTTCGACGCTCTTTCCAATTCCCGCACCTTTTGAGGTTCTCGCGTTAAATAGCGATACCACACAGGGTTCAGCCGGACAAAATGAGCCAATTCAGGATATTGCTTTAGATATTGATATACTTGTATCTGCATCGTATCACCTCTAATCCTTGAACGCACTAAACAAGTTGTCATTTCTGAATGGCCGCTGCGAAGGCTCTTTATTTGATTGGAATTGTCCGAGCATACCCTGAACAGTTGTTATCGTTTTATTAACGTTATCCACTTGCTTTTGTAATTTATCCAGATCTATATTTTCCGACATTTGGATCAGTCGTTCCATAATCTCTGCTTTCCCCTGTTTAGATCTGTTATCCGGATTATCGGAGACATTAGCTTTGTATTGATCCCAAAACTGATCATTTTCTCCAAGTAAAGCCCATTTCTCATAGTACTCCTGAAAACCTCTGCCATTTTTCCGGACTTCTTCGACCAATTTGGGATGCTTCTGTAAAAATGCTTTGAATTCCCGGACACTTGGATGAAGATTGTCACTCATAACGACTCACCTCAGTAACATTATCAGTTACTGATATTTTATGAATAATAGGCAAATACTGTGCGCGGTAACCGATTAGTCTTAAATGGCCTTATTGCCTTTGGAGGAAATTTTGAGTGTAATGAAGCTGATGGACACCCACTCCTAAGTGTGTAAATTCGTCCTTCAGCAACGCTTCACGATGCCCTTCACTATTCAGCCACCCATGAATAGCTGCCGGTGCATCAGGGTATTGAGCGGCTATATTTTCGCCTGCAGACTGATAGAGCACATCTTTTGCAGCCAGCCGTTCTTTTAAGCCGTCGCCATCCTGTTCATAATGCGAAAAATAATTATTTTTTGCCATATCTTCACTGTGAAGATAGGCAACATTACTGACAGTTTCATTCCATGCTAAATCTGATTTTCCATGCTGGCTGCGGATAACATTTGATATATGGAAGATTTGCTGTTCTGCCCCCTCCTCAATTTTTGCCCATTGTTCCTTAGAGAAATCCGGTTTTTCCGTCAGTTTCCCGTGATACTGAATTTCATACGGACGATGAAGCAGCAGAATATCAGCAGACATCATCCTGACAGCTGACACTTTATCCGTAAATGTATCAAAATAAATTTGCAGGAAAATATCGTCAGAAACTTTAACCAAAGGGCGTTCCTGCAATTCCTTATCGGTCAGCCGGAATGTATAAGAGGAAGAATCATTATTATAGGTAACTTCGCGCTTAAAAGAAAACTGATCTTTAACAGCGTCATAGGTTTGTCCAATTTCAGCAGGTCCCAATGATAAATCACTGCCAAGTGCATAAATCGATTTAACGTGATTATCTTGAATTCCAAACTGTATATATTCTCCCTTTTTGTCCGAGTACATCCACCACTCATATCCGTAAGCACTCGGATCTTTGCGCGATGGCTCCCCAAAGGATTTCTCCAATTGATCTACTGGTTTGTTCATCCATTGAAACGTATCACCCTGTAATGGAACGACCGAGCGCTTATCCGGTATCTCCTTTGACTCAAGTTTGTTTTCCCTATGGTCAAAACCTACACTGGAGATTTTGTCGGGATCATTTTCTATGAAGCCTTTTTCCACTATATAATAAGCCCCGATAACTATTGCCAATAATACCGTTATTCGAATTAACCGCATATCCGCTTCCCCTTCTATTAAAACGTTAAAATATCTATATGTGTCAATCAGTCAATACATGTATGAATCAGAACAAAAGCAACCGCCCTCAAACGGTTGCTTCCATTATACTACATAAAGCGAAACTTCATTCAACGGAACGATTTTCCCCGTTGAATGTTAGTTGAGCAGAATCGGGCATTTACGGACACCAATTCCGACTTTATGGAGATTGGTGTCCGTTATTTGCCATATCAGTGAATTTCAGGCCTTTCTGAAATATCCTCAAGTGCACTTCCTGCTGCTTCGTTTGATTTATCTTCGAGTGAAAGATCCCCCAGAGAAACAATGCCAGCCAGTTTGCCGTTTTCAACAATCGGCAGACGGCGAATTTGTTTCTGTGCCATCATGTCAGCCGCTTCCTGTACCGATGTATCCTGTGATACATGATAAAGCTGCCCACTCATCACATCCTGTACTGTTGTCGTATCAGGCTTTTTTTCGGCATATCCCCTCAATACCAGATCCCGGTCCGTGATAACACCCATCAATTCTTTGTTTTCGGAACAAACGGGAATCACCCCTACATCCCTTTCCTTCATTTTCGATGCT
This sequence comes from Lentibacillus sp., assembly GCF_035301675.1. Taxonomy (NCBI): domain Bacteria; kingdom Bacillati; phylum Bacillota; class Bacilli; order Caryophanales; family Bacillaceae; genus Lentibacillus; species Lentibacillus sp. The sequence goes on from NZ_DATGTT010000047.1 coordinate 88,179, forward strand.
GCTTCATACAGGGTATCCTCTTTTCGACAAACAGCAATATCTGTACTCATAACATCTTGCACATTTTTCATTGAATTTACCTCCTTAAATGATCTGTACATTTTAATCTTTCCCAAATAAGTAAATATCTTTCACGATTATTTGATCCCTTTTCGATTGCAAGTTAAACACATTTTTATTATTATAAAAGTGTTAGGATATTTTTGCGAGGTGGATAAAATGAGACTAGAAAATACTGGAATTGAAGAAGCGATTGTAGATATAACACCACTGGACCGTCTGATGGGAAATCACGCTTTCATCCGTGGCGGACAATGGGATTATGAACGTGTGACATATGATTATAAAATTGGATCCAAGGAAAAGAACATTACATATTATATTCGTATACAAGGCTATGCAGTCGAGGGAGATGTTGACCGGGGGAATGCAGTTATTCAGCTGAAAACACCTCTTCTCGGCAAGCATTATTATCCACATGGCGTCGAATACGGCGAAGATGAAAAATTTCCGGAAAATCTGGTGGACCGCGCCGTCAGCCTGGTAACAAAGGTTAATGAAGATATTAATAAATATAAAAAATAGTGGTTCAAAAAGCCCGTTACTTTTTGAATGTCTGTGACGCCCTGCCAACTGCTTCATAAGAGTAAGCGGTTGGTTTTTTCTTAGCGGAAATACCGACAAAACCGTGTTATCTGTATTGGAAAAAGAGATTTCTGTGAAAACTTATAATTTTTAAGCAGAATGTATATAAACAGCGCATGGTACTATTCATCCCGCCTTAACGGGCGACAGGACCCCCAAGCCATCCGTTAAGATCCGGTTCGTTTTAACTAACATACATCCTTCAGTTGACGTATGAATGAAAGGAGATCTTCATTTACATTGCTTGGATCGATTACTAAACGCCAATGGACACTTATTTTTTTAGCAATCTTTCTTCTTCTCTTTTTCTTTTTCGTGCTTCCGATATCTATTCCGTTAGTTCTTGCTTTAATCACGGCTTTAATTTTGAATCCGCTCATCCGATTTATCCAGAAGAAAATTAAAACCGGCAGACAGACAACTGTCATTATAGTTTTTCTTCTGTTTTTGGTTTTTTTGGGAATCAGCGGATCACTGGTTGTAACAAAAGCCGTCACACAAGTTGTCAATTTTGTTGAGGATATGCCTTCATATGTGACTCAATTGAATAATGCTTATGAAAAATGGGAATCCGGCTTTGAGCAATATACGAAAAATCTTCCGAAAGAATTTTATGATCAGGTCACCACTACAATTGAATCACAGCTCACTTCGATGAGTGGCACCTTAAAAGAAACCATTACCATCGACAGGGTGGCACAGATTGTTGCTGATATCCCTCAATATTTGATCAGTTTTATCGTTTATTTGATTGCCTTATTTTTGTTTATGCTCGAACTGCCAGTACTTAAATCAAAATTTTATAAGCTGATGACAAAAGAAACCGCTGAAAAAGTTTCGTTCATGAACAGAAGACTTTCGGATGTTATGTTAGGTTTTTTTAAAGCGCAGTTCCTTGTCAGTATTATAATTTTTGTTGTTACACTCATTGGGTTATTATTGTTTACACCGGATGTGGCCGTAATTATGTCACTGTTTATTTGGCTGGTCGATTTCATCCCGATTATCGGTTCGATTGCCGTACTGGGACCGTGGGCAGTTTTCGCCTTTATAGCAGGCAATGTGGTATTAGGGGGCCAATTGGCTGTCCTCGCCATCATATTGCTGGCTATCCGAAGAACAGTAGAGCCTAAGGTCATGGGTCAGCATATCGGGCTTTCTCCGCTCGCAACCTTAATAGCCATGTTTCTCGGGATAAAATTGCTGGGGCTGCTTGGATTTATACTTGGACCGCTGTTCCTAATAGCATTCAATTCAGCACGAGAGGCAGGCATTATAAAATGGAATGTAAAAATTTAAAGTGTGCCCGACAATTAAGTCAGGCACACTTTTTTATCCCCCCAATATCGCTTTAATCATACTGGTCGTTTTGCCGCCGTCATAAATGATATAGAGCAACAGATATACCATAACCCCTGTCACGGCGCTGAAAAACCACATGATACTTGTAACAGGGCCAACCTTTCTGTGAATGCGTATTTTCCTTTTTAATGCTAATGTGATGGTAACGACACCAAATATTGCACTTGTTGTTGCCAAAATGATGTGGAAAATCAAAAAGATTGTATAGTAAATCTTGATTTCCTCCGGCCCTCCGAAGCTTGTATTCCCAATAAAAATGGTTCTGGATACATAAATGATAAAAAATAACAGTGCACTCACGGCAGCCGCTAGCATTGTTCGCTTATGTGCTTTGGCTTTTCCCTTTATAATAAAGCTCCATCCGATTGCAACGAGTACAGCACTTGTTACAATAAAAAACGTACTAATTGTGGGTAGAAATGGCATAAATACATAATCCCTCTCTCTCTGTTAAATAAAGTGAAACTTCAATCAGCGGAAGCTTTCCCCCCACCGATTGTTGAGTTGAACAGAATCGGGCATTTACGGAAATTGCCTCCGCACCTAAACTTCCTTGTAAACTTGAATTTTTGAGATGGGGACTTAGACTTACTGCCCGTTACATGCGGGATAAAAACATGGATTTCACTGCTTAATCCGTTGTCTTCATCAGTCATTGTTCGTTTGTACTCGGTTCATTCGTATTTGCAGGCAGTGGATCAACCTGCAGACTTTCCTTGGTAAACCAGCTGAAGAAGACTCTTCCCAGCATGATTCCATATGTTATCTCCTGCATAATCTTCATGATAATGCCGCCTAATTGCTGATCTTGCATTGTTGTCATCGGTGAGAACATTTCAGGACCTGATATAGCTGAACTCAAACCCTGCAATACACCACTTGGAACACAAAGTGACAGTGCCTGAAGCCATGCCCCTTCCTGTGTATAAGCAGCATAAACCGGCGTATCAGCAAAAATTATCAGTACACATGCAGGAGTGATTAGCACACCGTTTGCAAAAATATAGAAAATTTTGCCCAATGGCGGCATCCGATCGAATTCCTTTAAAGGACTCAATATCGGCCACCAAACGATAAATGCTGCTATCAGAATTATGACGGATATGGATGAATGTGCCGATTGTGATGACTTTGCAAAATCAAAAATAGCCGGTAAGTGATATAACGAAAACAGTGTATTGAATAATAACAGTGAGATAAGAGGTATGGAAAAGAACTTTAACACCGGTTTAATGAATCGTCGATTAACAACTTTTTCCCAAAACCATGTCGGTATCCCTTTGATAATGAAAATGGGAAATACAATGTAAAAAATCGCCATTTGCATCATATGGGCTGTCAGCATGATATGGGATAACAAATCAACCGGCGCACCCTTCACAGCGTATAACAAAACCATGCCGCCGTAGAAAAAGAACTGTTGCTTTCCTGACGGTCGTTCCTTTCCACTGCCGCCAAACTTATGACGATATGGTCCGGTAATCAGATAGTATATCAAGGCAAGTCCCAACACAAATAATAAATAGTACGGACTCCATAGCGCACGAAAACCAAAAATTTGCAGATTGAGCCACATAAATCATTCACTCCATACACGGATGTTTATTTTCGTATAGTATATTATATTATAACGTATTTTACCGCAGGACATCCAACCATTATGTGACAATTTGCGAACAAATAAACCCCTGCGCCTGCCCTTCATTACAATATCAATTTGAAAAAAATATATTTAAACATTAAAAAAGACCGGGAATAGCTCCCGATCTTTTGAAACACTTACCACCAGGTGATAACTCCCAGTGCCGCCAATGCGAGAAGTGCTGCCCAGAGTCCGCCATACATCATTAATGCCGGCATACCATGTCCTTTTTCCTTCATGTGCATAAAATAATACAGCTGGAATCCTACTTGCACAGCTGCCAGGATGAGCAGGACAGGGATGACAAACATGCTGTCCATCATACCCGTTGCAACAATAATAAAGGCGATAATTGTGAATGCAATCATCAATGCAAAAGAAATCAGTTGTTTTTGCATCTCTTCTTTGTTCTTTTGCTTCTGGAATGGATTAACTTCGTTGGAATTGGTGCTGTCTGCCATCCATTAACCCACCTTTCCCATCAGATATACTACTGTGAAAATAAACACCCAAATAACATCAATAAAGTGCCAGTATAAACTGAATACATAAAACTTAGGTGCATTGTACAAATTCAATCCGCGTTTTGCGTTCCGGATCATCAATCCAATCAGCCATGCCATGCCAAATGTTACGTGACCGCCATGGAAGCCTACCAGTGCATAGAAGGCAGATCCGAATGCAGATGAACGGAATGTGAAACCATAATCCGTTATATAATGTGTAAACTCATAAATTTCACATCCTAAAAAGGAAAGGCCCAAAACGGCAGTTATTCCAAGCCATAACTGCATTTTCTTAAAGTCATTGTTTTTCATATGGTACATGGCGTAAACACTTGTCAGAGAACTTGTCAACAACAGAATGGTCATGATGAAAACAAGCTCCAGTCCGAACAGGTCATTTGCTGTCGGACCGTCGGCTGTTGAACTGTTCAATGCAATATATGTGCCGAATAGGCAAGCGAAAAGTACCGTTTCACCACCAAGAAAGAACCAGAAGCCGATAAATTTGTTTTGTCCTTCCTGTGTAGCCTTTTCCGGTTCATTTGGCATCGTTTCCGGATTTAAGGTATGATCATGACTCATATTAGTCAGCCTCGCTTTCAAGTTCATCTTTTGGTATATGGTAACCATGGTCATCTTTCAATGATCTGGTTAGCATCGAGCCTAACGTGACTGCCATGCCGCCAAATAACAGGATATATGCCCAATCATAGTCCACCTGATAGATGAAACCAAATCCGGCTATGAACAACCCAAGAGACATAATAAACGGCAGGAACGATGAATTTGGCATATGGATATCACCCAATGGTTCTGCAGGTGTTGGTCTGCCTTTACCTTCCGTTTTTTCAACCCACAGCGCATCCAATCCGCGGATAAGTGGTATTTGTTTAAAGTTATAATGAGGCGGTGGAGATGCTGTGATCCATTCAAGAGTTCGGCCATCCCATGGGTCTTCAGCGACTTTTTCGCCTTTAACCGCTGTGTACACCGCATTAATAAGAAATACAGTCACACCGAACGCCATAAAGAAGGCACCAACCGTACTAATCTGGTTACCTAGATCAAGTCCCTGATTTTCTAAAAATACCCAGTAACGTCGAGGCATTCCCATGAGTCCCAGGAAATGCTGGATAAAGAATGTTAAGTGGAACCCGATGAAAAACGTCCAGAAAGTCAACTTGCCCATAGCTTCGTTCAGGATACGTCCGAACATTTTTGGCCACCAGTAATGCAGACCGGCAAAGATACCAAAAACTGTTCCACCGACAATTACATAGTGAAAGTGGGCAACTACGAAATACGTGTCGTGATACTGATAGTCAGCAACAACAGACGCAACCATTATTCCGGTCATACCACCGATTGTAAACGTAGGGATAAAGCCTAACGCCCAGAGCATTGCCGAATTAATGGTAACCTGGCCGCCCCACATGGTCGCCAGCCAGTTGAATATTTTGATTCCGGTTGGAACTGCAATTGCCATCGTAGCGATTGCGAAAATAGAATTCGCTACAGGTCCCAGTCCAACGGTAAACATATGGTGAGCCCAAACCATAAATCCTAAAAAGGCAATCAGCATCGTTGCAAATACCATTGCGGTATAACCAAACAACCGTTTTTTAGAAAATGTCGCAAAAATCTCACTGAACACACCAAACACCGGCAGTATCAAAATGTACACTTCCGGATGTCCGAATATCCAGAATAAATGCTGCCAGATGATGGCATTTCCGCCTAGACCAACATCAAAGAATGCTGCGCCGAACATCCGGTCAAACATGAGAAGGAATAATCCTATTGTCAATGCCGGGAAAGCAAACAAAATCAATACACTTGTAATAAACGTCGTCCATGAGAATAGTGGCATACGCATATATGTCATACCAGGTGCACGCATGGTAACAATGGTTGCCAAAAAGTTTATACCGCCCATCAATGTACCTGCACCTGCAATCTGCAGCCCTATTACATAAAAGTCAACACCGTGTCCCGGCGATGTGGTTGACAGCGGCACATATGCAGTCCATCCGGCATCAGGTGCGCCACCCAGGAACCAGCTGACGTTCAGCATAAGCCCTCCGAACATAAAGAGCCAGAGTCCCAATGAATTCAGAAATGGAAATGCAACGTCCCTCGCCCCTATCTGCAATGGCATGACCGCATTCATTAAACCTAATAAGATAGGCATGGCAGCCAAGAAAATCATCGTTGTTCCATGCATCGTAAGCAGTTCGTTATAAAAGCCTGCACTGACAAAGTCATTTTCAGGCTGAATTAACTGGATGCGGATAGCCATGGCTTCGAGTCCGCCAAGCAGAAAGAAAAATCCTCCGCCGAATAAATACAAGTGTGCAATTTTCTTATGATCGACAGTTGTCAAATAATCCCACAAAACAGCACCGAAACCTCTTTTTTGAGCAGCTACTGTACTCACAGTATTAACCTCCCTTTATAATCTTTCATCCCTATTATTCTTTACCTGCACTTTCAGGTGTGATATCTGATGGCTGTAATTGCAATAAGTACTCCGCAATTTTACCTGCTTCATCTTCTGAAACATCCGGATAATTACCGGTCATTTTATTTCCGGGTTTGATGGATTCCGGATCCATAATCCATTGTTTCAGATTTTCTTTATTCAATTCCTCAATTCCTGCCAGTTTGGACCGATCGCCAAAGTTGGTCAAGTTCGGACCGATTTGAGCCGGTGATGAGCCAATTGCGTGACAGGACATACAATTCTTCTCCTGGAACAATGCCTGCCCTTCCTGAGCAACAGCATCCTGTGGCTCTGCTTCAGGGTCAACATTCTGCATGTCTTGTACCCATTGGTCAAATTCCTCCTGACTAACGGCTATAACCTTAAAGTCCATGAGTGAATGGGATGGGCCGCAAAACTCTGCACATTTCCCCCAATAAACGCCCTCTTCGTAAGCCTCGATATACATCGTATTTTCGTTTTCAGGGTTCACATCCATCTTACCTGAGATGGTCGGTACCCAAAACGAATGAATGACATCCGAAGATTTCATATTCAGGTATACTTTTTCGCCAACAGGAATATAAAGATCCTGACTTGTTTGAATTTCCTTGCCTTCGTAATTGAAATGCCACCAGTATTGGTTGCCGGTAACCTGGACGTTCACACTGTCACTTGCAGCTGAGTCATCGGCTAAGTCGAATGTAGCCGTTACAGTCGGCACCGCAATAATAAGCAGCAGGATAATTGGAATAACTGTCCATACAGTTTCCAATGTTTTGTTACCTTCTACCTGTTTAGGAATATAATCTTCCTGGTCTTTCTTTTTACGGTAACGAATTAACACGATTGTATACACAACCATTACGGAAACAAGCACAAACAGCATTACAATGGTTGACAGGATAATCAAATTAAATGACGTCTCCGCTCCATAACCTTTTGGGTCAAGAGCTGTCAAATTCTCTTTACCGCATGCTGAAAGCACGAGTGCTGTTAACCCTAACAGACAAAATGCCCGGATTTTTCCCATCCAACCTTTCATGTATCCATACCTCTCTTTCTCCTTTTAAAATCTGCATATTGTATTAACACGAATAAACAAGCTTAACTGAAGGGGAGTTCTAATGTTACGATAACCATCATTAAGAATAGTATCGTCAAATAGTTCAATGAATAGATAAAAATCATATTTGCCCATTTTAGATCATTTTTCGTAAAAAACCCGCTGATACCGAGCGCAAGCCATCCTGCATTCAATAATGTGGCAACCACTAGGAATACAGTGTTCAGTGAAACCATAAAAAATGGCAATGGCAGCAAACATGCGATGTAGACGACTATTTGCCGTTTTGTAATTTCAAAACCATATACAGCAGGTAGCATTGGTACACCAGCGGCATTATATTCTCTGTTTTTTTTCATTGCCAATGCAAGAAAATGCGGCGTTTGCCAAATAAACATGATCAGGAATAAAATAAAAGCCATCGTGTGAAGTCCGGGGTCAACAGCTGCCCACCCAATTAATGGCGGAACTGCGCCGGAAAAACTGCCGATTGCTGTGTTCAATGTATACTTGCGTTTTGACCACATTGTATATAATACGACATATACAAACCAGCCAGAGAATGCAATCAGAGCAGCTTCCATTGTAGTGAACATCAAAAGAATCAGCCCCAGAGCGGTTGATGAAACACCTGCTGCAAGAACACGGTTGAGTGATATGCTCCCAGTGACTGTCGGACGTTCTTTCGTCCTCGACATAACCGGATCAATATCGACATCATACCAATTGTTCATCATACACCCGCCTGCAATTACCAGTGCACTGCCCGCAATCGTCAGCAAAAAAATTTCCCAATTAGCCATAAAAGAGGCATTTGTGAAATAGATAGCCAGCCAGAAGCCGGCAAATGTTGTAATTAAATTTGAGTTCACGATCCCCATTTTTGTCAGTGATTTAAAATCTGCAAAAAATGTCATGATTTTTTTCCTTGTATCAACGGATTTGTCAATAATTGGTGAAGAGGTCGTCTCCACTTTATCCATATATAATTATCCCCCCCTTTTCATCCCAACAAAAGGCATTAATAAATGACAGGCATTATACTTATCATGGCTAAGAATTTACAAAAGTATCCTTCAAACTGACCCAATTGTACCATGGAATTTGAATACAATCTATCTTACTGCATTGTATCCGGGCTCTCCGTAAGTATTATGAATGTGACAAATTTGTGAAAAAGATGCTGAAAATAAAATGAAAGGCTTAAAAGCCTTTAACTGATAACTTACAATATGTGCGGTTTTCCCATGGCAATAGGGTGTGAAGGTACCAAGCCAAACAAATATCCCCTGTATTATTTCTAGCAAAGAACGACCTACAATGCAAGGGTTTTTTACATTTTTATAGTCAAATCAGGAATAAAGTGAAACTTCAATCAGCGGAAGGTTCTTCTGCCCCACTGGTTTTAATTGAACAGAATCAGACTGTATCATCAAAATTTTGAGGCGAGTGCTCGTTACATGTGGTATAATTCGTGATGCTATATGGTAAGGTCAATAATTTTGGTCGATGCGGCTGAAACATGATATTATAGAAATAAGTGTTACAGCAAAACTTGACAAAAAGTGAGGCAATCTTAATGATTAGAAGTCTAAAATTGCTCTCTGTAGTTGCTTCATTGGGGATGATGTTTGTTTTAATCGGGGGCGCACTTGTCACCAAGACCGGATCAGGGCTTGGATGCGGAGAAAGCTGGCCGCTTTGTGAAGGTCAGCTCTTCCCAAAAGAAGTGACACCTGAACTCGTGATTGAGCTCAGCCACCGTCTGATCTCCGGCATTATGGGGTTTGTTGTTTTAGCATTGTCAATCCTTTCCTGGATACTTATTGGGCATATACGTGAAGTGAAATTCCTTGCATTCATGTCGTCATTTTTTCTGATTTTACAGGCGCTAATCGGGGCAGCGGCAGTAATGTGGAATCAATCCGACTTTATTATGGCAACCCATTTTGGAATTTCGCTCATTTCGTTCGCAGCAGTATTTCTGCTGATGCTTCTGATTTTTGAGATCGATACAAAATTCGATGCAAAATCACTGGTTATTGAAAAAAAGCACCGAACTGAAATTTATGCCATAAGCATATACACCATCATCGTTGTCTATACTGGTGCATTGGTACGGCATGTTGAAGCGAATATGGTCTGCAGCGGATGGCCGTTCTGCAGCAATAATTCACCGCTGGCACTCGCAGATTACAGCTTCGAACAGTGGGTTCAGATGGGACACAGATTAATGGCCGCCGTCCTGTTTATATGGACAGTCACCATGGCCGTTAAAATGATAAAATATTACGGGAAGAATCGTGTAATGAATTGGGGATGGATCACGACTGCTTCGTTAATCACACTTCAAGTATTCTTCGGAGCGATGATCATCTTCACTATGCTGAACCTGTGGATTACATTAATGCACGCATTCATCATCTCATGTTATTTTGCAATGCTCAGTTACTTCATTTTACTGTCATCAAGAAGTGCCAAATACGAAAAAGGGTAACGGAAAATTTCCGCTACCCTTTTTATTACTCAAATTCTATTAAAAGATCGTCCACTGCTATTGTGTCGCCGTTTTTAACGTAAACATCCTTTATGACACCGGAGAATGGAGCCTGAACGGTGGTTTCCATCTTCATGGCCTCATTAATCAGAAGATGGTCACCTTTCTGGACCTTTTCGCCTTTATCACAAATCACTTTAACGACTGTGCCGGGCATTGAAGCGCCTATTTGCTTCTCATTGTTCTGATCCACTTTCGGTCTTGTTTTTACTTGGGACTCTACACTTTCATCTTTTACAACAACCTGGCGCTGCTGGCCGTTTAATTCGAAGTAAATGACACGTGTACCGTCAGACCGTGGTTCGGAAATGGAAACAAGTTTAACAAAGAGTGTTTTCCCCTGTTCTATTTCAACTTCAATTTCCTCATCCAGCTTCATTCCGTAGAAATACGTTAACGTGTCCAGAACGGAAATGTCACCGTATGTTTCGTAGAACTTATGATAATCCATAAACACTTTAGGATAAAGAGCATATGAGATCAAATCAAAATCCGTAACAGGCCTGTCGAGTGAATTATAGAGTGAATCCCTCATCTTTGTAAAATCGACCGAATCGAGCAACTCACCCGGACGGACGTTTATAGGCTCTTTCCCTTTCAAAATAATCCGCTGCAGCTCTTTCGGGAAACCTTGATAAGGCTGTCCGATATAACCTTGTGCAAATTCTATCACTGATTCCGGAAAATCAATCGTTTCACCGCGTTCGTAAACATCATCTTCGGACAAATTGTTCTGCACCATAAACAGTGCCATATCACCAACCACTTTTGAGGAAGGCGTCACTTTAACAATATCACCGAACATTTCATTCACGCGTCTGAACATTGCTTTCACTTCATCCCAGCGTTCTTCCAGTCCGACTGCTTTTGCCTGCTGCTTTAGGTTACTGTATTGTCCGCCGGGCATTTCATGAAAGTATATTTCTGTGTGGGGTGCCTTCAGGCCGCTTTCAAAATCTTGATAATAATCGCGTATACCTTCCCAATAATGGGATAATTTTTCATAAGAGTCGATGTTTAGTTCAGGTTGACGGCTTGTTCCTTCCAGTGCATGATACAGCGACTGGGCACTCGGCTGGGACGTCATTCCGGCCATTGGGGAATTGGCAACATCAACTGCATCCACCCCTGCATCAATAGCTCGGGAATACATGTGAATGCCGTTTCCGCTTGTATCATGTGTATGCAGGTGAACCGGTACATCCACTGTTTCCTTCAATGAAGAGATCAGCTGATAGGCTGATTCAGGTTTCAATAACCCTGCCATATCTTTTATGCCGAGAATATGCGCTCCTGACTGTTCAAGTTCCTTAGCCAGGTTCTTATAGTAATCAACGTCATATTTCGTGCGCCCGACATCAAGAATATCACCTGTATAACACATAGAAGCTTCGGCGATTTTGTCATTTTCACGCACAAACTCAATAGCCGGTTTCATGCCTTCCACCCAGTTAAGGCTGTCAAAAATGCGGAATACGTCAATTCCGGCTGTTGCACTCTTTTCAACGAACTCTTTAATCAGGTTGTCCGGATAGTTTTTATAGCCGACCGCATTGCTTGCGCGCAATAACATCTGCAGTAAAACGTTAGGCATTTTTTCACGCAACTTCAAAAGCCGCTGCCATGGGTCCTCTTTAAGGAAGCGGTAAGCAACATCGAACGTTGCACCTCCCCACATCTCTACTGAGAAAAGCTGTGGCAATAAACGGGCAGTCGGTTCTGCAATATGGACCAAGTCTTTTGATCTGATCCGGGTTGCAAGCAATGATTGATGCGCATCGCGGAACGTTGTATCGGTCAGCATAACCCTTTGTTGTTCTTTTAGCCAATCAGCCAGATAATCCGGTCCGTGCTCATCCAGAATCTGCTTTGTTCCCGAAGGTATTTCCTCCCGCTGGTCGATCTCTGGTATCGGCGGTGTGACCAATGAAGGCTTTTCTTTATTAGGAATCCCTTCAAAACCATTCACAGTTGTGTGTCCAATGTAAGTCAGCATTTTGGTTCCGCGGTCTTTTCGCTTTGGAAAAACAAACAGCTCAGGCGTCTGATCAATAAAAGTAGTGCTGTATTCACCTGATAAAAATTGCTGATGTGAAATGACATTTTCCAGAAACGGAATATTCGTTTTAATGCCGCGAATCCGGAATTCTTTTAAGTTTCTGACCATTTTTTGTGCCGCCTGGTCAAAGGACAGTGCCCAGGTTGATACTTTGACTAATAGCGAATCATAGTGTGGTGAAATAACAGCACCCTGAAATCCATTGCCTGCGTCAAGCCGCACACCAAAGCCGCCACCTGTGCGGTAGGCCATGATCTTACCCGTATCCGGCATGAAATTATTCAACGGATCCTCGGTGGTGACCCTGGACTGAATGGCATATCCCAGCGTTGTAATCTCGTCCTGCTGCGGGATGCCAATCGACGTGTCATGAATATTCTGACCTTCTGCTATTTTAATTTGTGTCTGTACAATATCGACACCTGTAATCATTTCTGTGATTGTATGTTCAACCTGAACGCGCGGATTAACTTCGATAAAATAAAATGCATCATCGGTGACGAGAAACTCGACAGTACCCGCGTTTACATAGTCGACATTTTCCATCAGGTTTACAGCCGCATTACAAATTTCATGTCTGAATGCTTCTGACAGAGAAACACTCGGTGCAGCTTCCACAACTTTCTGGTGGCGCCGTTGTACAGAACAATCCCGTTCATATAAATGAACCCTGTTGCCATGGGTATCACCTATAATCTGAACTTCAATATGTTTCGGATTTTCAATCAGTTTTTCCACATATACTTCATCACTGCCAAAGGATGCTCTTGCTTCTGATTTGGCCCGATCGTACGCTTCAGGCAAAGTCTCTTCATTTCGGACAATACGCATACCGCGGCCGCCGCCTCCGAGTGACGCTTTAATGATGATTGGATAGCCATGTTGCTGACCGAACTGCTCGACTTCCTTCAATGAGGAAACGGGGCCGTCAGAGCCGGGGATAACCGGCAGGTCTGCATTGATTGCCTGTGTTCTCGCCTTAACTTTATCACCGAACATATTTAAATGCTCGCTTGTCGGACCAATGAAAATGATGCCCTCTTCTTCACAGCGGCGGGCAAATTCAATGTTCTCCGAAAGAAAACCGTACCCTGGATGAATGGCGTCTACACCTACATTTTTTGCAAGTTCAATAATACCTTCAATATCGAGATAGGCATCGATCGGTTTTTTCCCTTCACCTATCAAATACGATTCATCAGCTTTGTAGCGATGATATGAACTGGTGTCTTCCTTTGAGTAAACTGCAACTGTTCGAATATTGAGTTCTGTACATGCACGGAAAACACGAATTGCGATTTCTCCGCGATTTGCAACTAAAACCTTATTGATCTGTTTTCTCTCTCCCATGTTCTTCCTCCTCTATTGCGAACTGTGTTGTTTTCTATACCTTGCTTATTGACTCCTGCAGGCTCCTGTTCGTTCTGATTGACTGATTTTGCAATGTTATTCATGATTCCCATACCGATCATCATGACAAGCAATGATGACCCGCCGTAACTGACAAACGGCAGCGGAACACCCGTAATGGGAAGAAGTCCGCTGATAGCTCCTAAATTAATGAACGTCTGGATTGCTATCATTGATGATATGCCGATTGCCAGCAAAGCACCGAAACTATCAGAACACTTCCTGGAGATAAAGAGCCCCCGCAAAACAATGATTGCCAGCATCCCGACAACTATTGTCACGCCAACAAATCCCAATTCTTCAGCAATGACCGCCATAATAAAATCGGTATGCGGCTCCAGGAGATACCCAAGTTTCTGAACACTCTGACCAAGACCTTCACCGATCAGACCACCTTCACCAATTGCCAGATAAGACTGGATTAAATGGTATCCGTCATCCCCCGGGTCTTCAAATGGCTGATAAGCACCGGCAAACCTGCTGATACGTTCGTCTGTTACCATACTGGGGATAGCAAATGCCACTAATGTTAAGCCTACAAATGCAAGGATAAACAGATGTTTGAATTGGATTCCTGAACTGAATATGACTGAACAAGCAATCATAAAAATAATCGCAGCTGTTCCGATATCAGGCTGCTGCACAATCAGTGCCAATATCACTGCAGTCAGTATTAATGGCGGTAACACACCTCTATTAAACTCATTAATGTATTCCTGTTTTTTGGAATACACAGATGCAAGATAGATAATCAGGCCCAATTTAGCAAATTCAGCCGGCTGCAGACTGAGTGGTCCAAAATCGAACCATGATCTTGCGTTATTGACAGTATTCCCGAAAATCAGTACGCCTGCCAGAAGGGCAACAATGCCCAGCACTATGACTTTGATCAATTTCTGATAATACTTATACGGGAATATACTTGTCATGATAAACCCCATCATCGCCAGGCAAAACCATTGAATTTGTCTCACCAAGTAATAGGTGCTCTCCTGTCCTTCCACCACTGCTAAAACCATACTTGCACTGTAGATCATGACAATTCCAAACGCTGTAAGGAGTATTGGTGTGATCATCAGCGTGAAATCATAACCTTTTAATTTCTTAAACATCCTACTTCTCCCCAGAAATATGTAATCTTATTGTGTAAACTTCATTCAACGCGGCATCCTATACCCGCTGAATATAACGCCCATTCACGGGGAACTGATTCTCCACTTGTCTTTTACATGTCAGCGCTGCAAATGATTAAAGCGGGAACCCTGCTGCCCGTTGCATGCGGATAGCAACAGATGAACAGAAGTTTTGCTTAGTATAACATATATGCGTATTAGCGTAACCCATCTTTTGGTCCATCTGCCGAACTTCACAGCCTTTTAAATAAAAAAACCTTGCCGACATCCTACCAGGCAAAGTTTTTACCGCATTACACAAAAACCGTCACACAGAATTTTGCGCTGTTTCATGTAATCTATTGAGCTGCCTTTCCAAATTTTCGAGAAGCGCTTTACCTTCATTCTCGTTGATTAAATTCAGTCGTACGGCAAAATCAATTTCTCTTGAAAGTCCAAACATCTGTGTATCCAGAACCTCTTCATATAGAGGGCATTGTGGCATTGTTAAATTTTCAATCTGCACTTCTATGAGCTTGTGTATCCTATCAGCATCTGCCTTAAGAAGGGCATAAGCTTTTTCACGATGTGTTTCTGTCACCTCAGGAATCAATAATATCCCTCCATTAACAAGACTACCTTATAGTTTATATTACCGTTTGTACCATGAAATTGCAAATAAAATTCAGCATAAATGCATCTTTTTATGATGAAAAATTAAAGCTTGTCTGCTATTCTTGGTAAGAATACGTCATTAAAGAGGTGATTATACATGATTGTTCAAATAACAGGTAATGTTTCATACACAATAACACTGGATCCGACGGTATGGATTTTTGATGACCGGAAGATATTACTTGAAGAAGCGTTTACAGAAGACATACAGAAAAAGGACAAAAAAGATGAACTTGCAGATGCTTCCGACCGCTTCAGCCAGGAGGTTTACCAACAAAATCTAAAACCGCCCATTAACAAAACCAATAAAGGTATATCGCGAAAAGATCGGGAGAAAATCCTGGAAAATTCTTATGTTATGCCAATAACAGATTTCTTAAGCTATGCTGAGGTTAAGGAAGGTGCCAATAGTGTCACACTTGAAACAGCGGATGGCGAAAATACTATTCCGCTGCGTACACTTGCAAATAGTTACCTGTTATTCGCCATAGACGGCAAACCGCTGAAAGAAAAAGGTCCGGTTCAATTATTTTACAAAGACGGTTCTAACCAGGAAAATCCCATTAAAGGCATTCAAAAAATTATTGTAAATTGATTATCAAGCTGTTCATACTTGAGGAATGAACAGCTTTTTTCGTATATTTTGTTAATGATGAATCAAACTAATAAGACAGATATTCCGTGTTTATGATAAAGGAGGAGTATACATGCTGCTACGCTTAGGAATACTGTCTTTTTTGAGTTTTACACTTTTGATCGGTTGTCAGCAGAACCAAAATGAACAATCATTGCCCGAGGAGAAAGACGATAATGACCGATTTATCCAAGTGGAAGATTCTGATCCGGTTGAACAGCAGGACTTGACCAATAACGAGATCGCTTCCCATTTAGCAAATGTTGCGAGCGATGTCCCGGATGTCCAAGATGCAGCCTCTGTTGTTGCCGGTCCATACGCCGTTGTTGGGATTGATGTCGATAAAGATCTGGACCGCTCACGTGTTGGCACTGTAAAATATTCGGTGCTTGAGGCATTGCAAAAGGACCCGTATGGGAAAACTGCCGTGGTAGTAGCTGACGGTGATGTTGTTGAGCGTATACGAACAATGGGTGATAAAATAGCGCAAGGGTACCCTGTGCAAGGATTTATAGACGAATTATCAGCCATTGTGGGCCGATATATGCCCGACTTCCCGATTAACGAAGATCGCCCGGATGAAGGTGATCAAAATAAAGAATCAATTCCCGAAGATAAGGAAAAGCAGCTGGATGATGTTGAAGAAGACCAATCCAATCAGCAAAATCAGGAATAGTAAACAAATGTGAAAATTGTTCAGGATGAAAAATGATGAACCAATTTCCTAAAAAGGTGCTTTCTCGCGTATGTATGCCGGGAAAGCACCTGTTTATTTCATGAATTCAATTTTCGTCATCATCTTCTTTTACTTTATTGTAATAGTTCACACCGAACTGTGATCCTTCCGAAACCATTTTGGAATTTTCAAGCTGTGCCGGGGCTTTTGATTCTGCCTGATCTGGCGCCCCCGCATCCTCAAATGTGGAATCGAGTTGATCTTCTTTATTCATATTCCTGATTTTTTCGGCACTGTTTATTACTTTTGATTTGAATGTATTCCGGTTCTCCTCATTTCGCAGCAAATATCCGGTGATTCCTGCCCCTATAGCCCCTGCGGCTGAAGCAATATAGCGTTTTTTCATTCGATACCACCCTTTTATTTGATATTAACACTAGTTATTTTATTCCCAGCTTACCTCCCCGCCAAACATTCACTTTCATACAAATTTCTATCATGTTATATTATAAGAGGATCCAGATTTCAGAGGTGAGAAGAAATGAAAGTACAATGTGTATTATGCGACGAAGTAAATGAATTAGAAGATGACTCATTGCAGGCCAAGCGCTTGCGCAACCGCAGAATTTATATGTACTTATGCTCCGGGTGCTACGACCGGATTGATAATAAAACGAGAGAACGGCATGCTACAGGAAGCTTTAAGTTATATGATGCAAAGAAAAAGAAAAAGGATTTGATCTAAGAATCAAATTAAAGAGACTGGGACAAAAGCATTTAAGGTAAAGCAAAATCCGAACGATGATTCAAATTTCTGCAGATAGCTTTCGAATCAGTTCGGATTTTTCTTTTTGTTGTAACATGGGGTGCCGCGTAAACCAGCGTAGGAAAAATACGGAGACTGGATGCTCATCAGCCGCCTCCGGAAAGCGTAGTATTTTTCCGAAGCGGTAGTTAAAACATATACCTGCATTTTACTGGAATCCCCTGGCTATCGTTCGTTTTTAGTATTGAACATTTTAGTTTTGTCCCAGCCCCTTTAGGCCTGTTTCGCTTTTCGTTCACGATGAAGCCTGTAGCGGTAAATGCCCAGAACAAGACAAATAACTACCAGACTGTCCGTAATCGGGTAACCGACCATGCTGAACAAATTTAAGATAAGCATTCCTGCTGCAAGCATCATATAAACAAGAACTGATTTCAAAACAGGCAGATCTTTAGCGAAACCAAGTTTATAAGCAATACCTGCCAGAATCAGGTTGATTACATAAAATACCCAATAAATATTAATACTGTCCCGATAATTAACAATCAGCTCATATACCAGACTGAAACTATTTTCCATCTGTATCCTCCGTTACTGCAACATTAAAATTAATACTACTCTTCACTTTATCTATCATACTAAATCTTTCATCGGCTCGCCAGTTGTAAAATCGACAAATTTTGAATAAAAATCCCCTGTGTTATATACTGGTTAAAGGAAATTGGGGTGTATATGATGAAGAAACTCGACCTGCCTATGCTGCTTTTGGCAACATTGGTTATATTAATGTTTGTACTTGTCGGGATCGCGATTGCTTTTCGCAATATTTGGCTCGTATTGTTATTTATTATACTTGGTGTCGCTTTTATGGGCTACGGGATATCATTAAAACGTAAAAGAAAGTGACTTCGGTGTGAAGTCACTTTTTTCCTTTTTCCATATACTCGTTAACGATTTTTTCCTGTATAGCCGGATTGCAGGTTAAAACAGAACTTTTCCGGAGCAAATCAAGCGAGCCTCCGAATGCATCCGTTGTCCTCCCTCCTGTTTCATTCACAATGACAATCCCTGCTGCAATATCCCATGGATCGAGCCCCATGGTCATATATCCATCCATGATACCTTCAGCAACATAAGCGAACTCCAACGCTGCAGAACCAAAAGTCCTTGTACCTCTTACGGTCTTCACCAGTTCCTGGATGACGTCTTCTTCGACCAGACGATTTTTACAAAGCCAAAAATGATTTAGGCCTAAAATGGAATCATAAATGCTTTTTTGGTCAGAAAGTGGTGACAGTGCCATCTTATTTTTAAAAGCACCTTCTCCCCGCTTCGCACTGTATAAATTGTCAGCCATGACATCATAGATAAATCCGATTTCGCCGACGCCGTTATGATAAATCCCCACGGATATCGCAAAATTTCGTTTCTGATGAACAAAATTCATCGTCCCATCAATTGGATCGATTATCCACACAGTACCGTCAAGTGATTGCAATTCATCACCATAACCCTCTTCACTGATAATAAGATGGTCCGGGTACGTTTTTTTGATATTCGTCATAAAAAAATACTCTGTATTCCTGTCCATTGTAGTTACAAGATCATTCCGGTCTGATTTCGTATTAATTGTCAGCGGATCATTTATTTTTTCCCTGATTGTATTACCTGCTTCGAGCACCCATTCTTTTGCCTGCTCGTAAAGTTTATCGCGAATTGTCAAGTTCATCTGTATGCCTCCAATTATTAAATCTGTTACCATCATACCAAATTGGAGGGGAAGAATCATATTTTTGGGTAACTGGTATAATTATCATTCTGAAAAAACAGAGCCCAAAAATACATGAACCGGCAGTATGTAAATTTGGGGTACCTCCGATAATCTGCCGGCAGAGTGTTCCAGAAAAATAAATAAAAGCTTTTTAGACAGTCGTTACGCATCATCTGCAATTCCCATCAGCTGCAGACGCAGCTGTTTCAGTTTTTCTTTTGATTTAATGATTTGGACTTTATCGTTCGCCTGTATGGCATCATATAACGTCATGAGTTCATAATCAATTTCAATACGGATAACAGGAAGCTTTTTCCGATCTATCTCTTTTCTCAGGTCCTCTATAACATATTTCATGTTACCCACAACCTTTCAGATCACTTTTTTTATCTATATGCTTTCATGCCGTTTATTGTTCATAAACAACGGAAAACGTTTACTTAGTTAATGCCCCTTTTTAAAAATTTTAAAACATTTCCGTCGAAGCGTATGCGCTTGACCTGATGATGTTTTTGCCTAATAATAATGATTATAGAGTGAACTTGATACAGTAGGGCGCTTTTTTCCCGTTGTATGGTAATTGAACGAATCGGACCTCTACGGGCAGCTGAGCTGATCCTCTACTTGGGATCCGCACGGTTAAGGGGGGCGGCCTGTCAATAATGATTGAAAGGATGGTATGAATGGAATTTGCAGGGTTTTCGACGAAAGATTTCGATATATTTACCATTGATGGCCTCGAGGAACGTATGGAAGCCATACGGGAAAATATTCAGCCTAAATTCAAAGCAATCGGTGAAGGACTTTTCGACGATATGTCGAATATGACCGGAAACGACATGTATGTACATATTGCACAGCACGCCAGAAGAACCAAGAACCCGCCGAATGATACGTGGATGGCATTTTGCCACAATAAACGCGGCTATAAAAAACACCCGCACTTTCAAATTGGTCTGTGGGATGATCATTTGTTCATGTGGCTTGCCTATATTTATGAAATGCCGGGGAAACAGGAGATTGCCAACTCGTTTCTTAATCATATAGATGATATCCGTGAGTCGGTGCCTGATGACTATGCCGTTTCACTTGATCATACAAGGAAAGACGCAACAAGCCTTTCGGAAATTGATTTAGAACAAGCTTTCACACGACTGCAAAATGTAAAAAAAGCAGAGTTCCTGATCGGAAGATACTTCAAGCCGGATGACCCCATACTATCTGATGGCAAAGCATTTTTAAAAGAAGCCAAGAACACATTTAAAACACTCACACCCCTTTATAAAATATCAATGGGGTAGAAAAAAGGGCTGGGACATAACTTAAACATTCAACATTAAAGACGAGTAATAACCGAAATATTTTAGTAAAACGTTAGGATAAATCTGAACCACCGCTGCGGAAAGATACTTCGCTGGTTTAGGTGGAATCCCATATACTATAAAAAGAAAATCCGAACTGATTCGAAATCTAACTGTCGAATTTTGAATCATAGTTCGGATTTTTCTTTGATTCAATACTTTTATCCCAATCCCTTATTGTTTACATCATTTTAATTGTTTGCTGCTCACTGTTCCTCGCCTTTTTAACAACCGCAAAACTTGCATATCCCGATGCTTGCTCAAATTCTCTAAAATAAGTCTTTTCCTCATTTTTGGCCGGAACAACTTGCTTGAATTTTTGATACGCTGCCAAAAAATCATCTCTTTTTACTTGTTTTTCGTATGCTTGCTCCACTAATGAAAAGAAGTTAACGACGTCTATGACTTCCTGTTTTGACCATGTATCATCCAATGGATAATGGTAATTCATTGTTGTTATTCACCTCAATCAAGACCATTTTCTGCGTATATCCGCAGCTTCATCAATCATAGATTGAATCAGTTCCTCCACTGTCGGGATGCTGCGGATCCTTGCGGCGCCCTGACCGGCCCAGCCAAATCCGGCTGTCTCTTCCCCTTTATAAATATACTGTTTGTTTGCTTCACCGCTGATATGCGTTTTTAATGACTCATAATCGCCATATTGCTTTTCAAGTTCCAATATTTCATCGGTCCATGGATTTTTCAATGCCCTTGCAGGTGTCCCAAGAGAACGTTTGATCACGACGGTTGCATTCTCATCCGCATCGAGCAATGCTTTTTTGTATTTCTCATGTGCATCAACGCACTCTTGCGTAGCAATAAACCTTGTGCCCATTTCGATTCCTTCTGCTCCAAGCGCAAGCGCCGCCATCATACCACGTCCATCCACAATACCGCCTGAGGCAATTACCGGAACCGATACTGAATCAGCAACCTGCGGCGTCAGCACGAACGTTCCGACATCTCCACGGCCGAGGTGTCCCCCGCCTTCCTGTCCGACAACCATGACAGCATCTGCCCCAAGCTCCGCCGCTTTTTCTGCCTGTCTCCGTGCTGCCGTCAATACAAGTTTTTTGATCGGATAATCTTCTACCAAATCAAGAACACCTTTTGGATTACCGCCCGTTACGGATATAACCGGCACTTCCTCATCAATTGCCACTTGCACCATATGTTCATAAGCTCTGCCGTGCTGACCGATAGCAAAATTCACACCAAATGGTCTGTCTGTCAGTGCTTTCACTTTCTGAATTTCATCACGTAAGGCATCAGGGGTGCCAAGACTCATAGCTGTAATCTGCCCAAGTCCCCCGGCGTTAGAGACAGCGGCGGCCAAATCTGCATAAGCAAGATAAGCAAGTCCGCCCTGAACAATCGGATAGTCAATATGTAATAGTTCTGTTATCTCCGTCTCCCATTTCATCATAAATCCCCCTTTTCTTTATTATCATATCAATAATGATGCAGGATGGCTAATACAACCTGATAAATGACAAAAAGAAAAAAGCTGCAGGAATAAATACAGCTTTTAGTTGAAAACGTATTCATTTTTGGTCGCATGCTGGACACTTTCCGTAAAATGTTGTTACTTTTTCATCATTAAAATGTTCGATAACACCCTGGCAATCCTGACATATAATCGTACCCACTTATAACATCCCTTTCTCGTTCATCTGTTAGTATAATAGTATTATAGTATGTCATATTGAACGTGTCAATTGTTAATTAGTATATCACATTATAAATTTTAAGTTTTGATCATAAAGCGAAACTTCATTCAGTGGGATGTTTTTCCCCACTGAATGTTAGTTGAGCAGAATCGGACATTTAAGGACAGTTAGCCGGCGTATCTTGACGGATTACTGTCCATTACATGCGGGGTAAAGCGAAACTTCATTCAGTGGGATGTTTTTCCCCACTGAATGTTAGTTGAGCAGAATCGGACATTTAGGGGCAGTTAGCCGGCGTATTTTGACGGATTACTGTCCATTACATGCGGGATAAAGCGAAACTTCATTCAGTGGGATGTTTTTCCCCACTGAATGATTTATGATCAGTCAGCTGTTGTTATATGTTAAAAACAGCCAGTTGCATGTGATCAGCTGGCTGTTTCTCTTTATTCTATTGTCTTAAGCAAGGCAGGATCTGCAATTTCATATCCTTTATCACGGAGCCCTGTTACAATATCTTCTAATGCCTTTGCAGTCCATTCGCGGTCATGCATCAGCAGATTGGCCCCCGGGTTCAGCAGACTGTGTGAAACATCAACTTCCGGACCTTTACCCGTTACCATAGCTTCGGTAAGCTTCTCGGCATCCATATACGGTTCAAAATAATCATATCCGTACGTCCAATTCATCGTTACCATACCTTCGTCCTTGGCAACCTGTTTCGTAAAGTCAGTATTGGCACCATTTGGCGCCCTGAAAAATTGCGGTCTTTCCCCGATGATACCTTCAATCTTATCATTCAGGCTCACAATTTCCTTTTCTTGCTTCCCGGTCGACACGTCCGGCAAGTATGCGTGGTTATACGTATGATTACCAATTTCAAAACCCATATTGTGGATTTTTTTCAATTTCTCTTCCCCTTCAGGTGTGTCAAGAAAATGGCCGTTCACGAAAAAAATAGCACCTGCATCCAAATCTTTTAATGTTTTTGCCATTTCTATTGCATATGTATCAGGAGCATCATCGATTGTCAGCAGTACTATTTTTTCATTCCCCTGTTCATTTACAGGTACGACAGAAGAGGTCTCCTCATCGATTTTATAAACCGGTTCAGCTGTTTTTTTCTTGTTCCCCTGCTTTTCTTCTATTTGTTTTTCCTCATTTGCGTTATTTTCCGACTTATTCTTGCTCGTTTCAACAGTGTCTTTTTCCGTTTCCTCTGTCTTTTCATGGTCATTATTCTGTTCGGTTTCCTCTTTTGCACCTGATGTCATGTCTACACAGGCAGTCATTAATAATGTTACTGCAAGGATAAGCCATAGCTTGTTTTTCAATAATCTGCCTCCTTATATTTTCCAGTTGCTGATTCTATTGTACAGTATAAAACAGAAACTTGACTATATATTTTGGTTTATTAACTTTCCGTCTGGGTATAAGTATACAGTATGAATTCTATATGAGGGGGGAGAATAAAACTATATTTTGGTTGAATTCTATTTGTTATTATGTTTTAATACTGAATTGTGCCAAACTGAAATGATCCGAACAATTACATAGAAAGGAGCAAAGGATATGAAAAAAAATCACAAACGTCTTTTGTATCCCCTCCATGGACGCAATCATTTTCATTATATGGAGGATATATACGAATTCGAACATGAATGAGGCAACAAATGTCCACCAAGGATTTTTAGTTGATAAATTCAGCTGGTTTTACCTTTTTGGTGATTCAGGATTTGTGATCTTTTCGACATACCTGATGTTCTCAAAATACGGCAAAATCAAACTTGGAAGACCGGACATGAAGCCGTTTTTGTTTTATGTTATACTTCGTGATTTTTGACAAAAAATATAGGGAGGTCTTATTATTAATTCTAAAAAAATTACAGCTGTTTTTTGGGTATCTCTTGCATTAGTATCTGTATTTATCATTTGGGGAGCTTTTTTTCCATCAAATGTTGAATACGTATTAGGTTTAGTTGACGGTTTTATTTCAGAGTCATTTGGCTGGTTTTATTTATTATCTACAACAGCATTTGTTTTGTTCGCATTGTTTCTGATTTTTGGACCATATGGAAAAATCAGGCTTGGAAAACCCGATGACAGACCGGAGTATAGTTATTTTACCTGGTTCGCATTTCTATTCACAGCGGGTATGGGGGTCGGTCTCGTATTCTACGGCGTGACGGAACCTGTAACACATTATTATTCACCGCCTTCTGCTGATCCGGAAACGGCAGCTGCTGCAGAAGAATCTATGCAATACACCTTATTCCATTGGGGATTCCATCCTTGGGCTACATACGCTGTAGTTGCTTTGACACTGGCTTATTTTAAATTCCGTCACCGGGCGCCTGCTCTGATTAGCTCCGCTTTTTCACCACTGATTGGTGACCGGTCTAAAGGCGGTTGGGGGATTGCTATTGATACACTGGCCGTTTTTGCCACTGTATTTGGTATTGCAACATCTCTTGGACTTGGTGCAACCCAGATTACAGCCGGTTTAAGCTATACCTTTGAAGGCATTCCAAATACACTAACAACTAATTTGATTGTCATTTTGATTGTTACGATATTATTTCTTCTTTCTGCTACAACAGGCATTAACCGGGGTATCCGATACCTGAGCTGGGCAAATATTGTTCTTGCCGTCGGATTAATGCTCTTTGTGTTCATTCTCGGATCTTCTGTAAAAATGATTGATTCGTTTACAACAACCATGGGTAACTACTTGCAAAATCTTCCAACCATGACATTTAGTATGAACGCATTTACCGGTGACAGGGAGTTTCTTGATGCGTGGACACTTTTTTACTGGGCTTGGTGGATCGGCTGGTCACCATTTGTCGGGACCTTTATTGCCCGGGTTTCCAGAGGAAGGACTATCCGTGAATTTGTCCTCGGGGTAACGGCAGTACCAGTAATATTCAGTGCTGTCTGGTTCTCTATTTTCGGTATTGCCGGATTGGAAATGGATAGAGCTGAAGGCGGCGTTATCCATCAGTTAATGAATGAAATGGGCAATGAAGTAGCTTTATTTGCATTTCTTGAGTCACAGCCTATGGCAGCTGTTGTCGTCGGTGTTGCAGTGCTCTTGATTTCCTCCTTTTTCATCACTTCTGCCGATTCCGGTACGTTTGTGCTTGGCATGCTCACCACGGGAGGAAGATTAAACCCAAGCATGGCAGTTAAGGTCATCTGGGGTATTATCCTTGCTGCAATCGCTGCAGTTCTATTGTGGTCCGGCGGGCTGTCGGCGCTCCAAATGGCCATGCTGATTGCTGCATTTCCGTTCGCGATTTTGATGATATTTATGTGTATTTCGCTCTTCAAAGCACTAAAAAGCGAGTATGATATTTTGCAGATGGAAAAAAAGCAGCGCGAGCATGATCCGGAGTTCCGGGAAAAACAACAAAAAGAACTCAAAAGAATGCGTAAAGGATTTGAAGAAACACTACCTGATGCTGAAGATGAAAGAGAATCTTAATGCACAGAGCTGTCCAGAAATGGGTCTCCATTTCTGGACAGCTTTTTCATGAATGAAAGTTCTTCCACTATAAGCTGGAAGTCCCGACTGTTTTATTCTTTTCTGAATCCATGACTGCCTCCAGTTCCTGCTCCAAAATCTCTTCCTTTCACATCTCAATCGCTTAATTGAAACCATAAACAATAAGCCACGTCCTGTTGCGTAAAAACAGGACGTGGCTTAATTATCAGGTCTTCATTCAACCCGTTTTGTTTTTTTGTTATTTACATCGTATGGATTGGCGTTCCCAATGCTACATCCGCCGCTTCCATCGTCACTTCACCAAGTGTCGGATGTGCATGGATTGTAAGTGCAATGTCTTCAGCTGTCATACCACCTTCAATTGCCAGTCCGATTTCTGCGATAACATCACTGGAATTTGGCCCGGCAACCTGAGCACCAATTACGAGTCCGTCTTCTTTTCTGGTAATCAATTTCATAAAGCCATCTGTGCTATTCAGTGACAATGCCCGGCCATTTGCCCCGAATGGGAATTTGGAAGCTTTCACTTCATAGCCGGCATCTTTCGCCTCTTTCTCAGTATAGCCGACACTGGCAAGTTCAGGGTCAGAGAAGACAACAGAAGGCATGGCAAGATAATCAATTTCTGATTTTTCACCGCTTATAGCTTCTGCGGCCACTTTTCCTTCATAAGACGCTTTATGTGCAAGCGGCAGCCCTTCAACAATGTCACCGATGGCATAAATGTTATCTACACTTGTACGGCATTGCTTATCAATTTTAATAAGTCCATTATCATCTACTTCGATGCCGACTTGCTCAAGTCCAATTTCTTCTGTGTTTGGACGGCGTCCGACTGTTACGAGAACATAATCCGCTTCAGCGGTTTCTTCTTTGCCATCGACTTCATACGTGACTTTCACGCCGTCTTCCGATTCCTCAACACCTTTAGCCATTGCTTTGGTAACCACATTGACGTTTTTGTTTTTTAGTCCTTTTTTAACAGGCTGTTTAAGCTGTTTCTCGAACGCGCCAAGAATTTCTTTTGTCCCTTCCAGAATCGTTACTTCTGTACCGAAATTTGCATAGGCAGTACCGAGTTCAATACCGATATAACCGCCACCGACAACAACCATCTTTTCAGGGATTTCCTGAAGGTTCAATGCACCGGTGGAGTCCAATACACGATCTGAGAATTTGAAGTTTGGAATTTCAATCGGTGTCGAACCGGTTCCAATAATACAGTTATTGAATGTATACGATTGTGAATTTTTTTCATCCATTACTTTGACAGTGTTTTTATCGACAAAGTATACTTCACCTTTCACAATATCCACTTTATTCCCTTTAAGCAGGCTTTCCACACCAGATGTCAGTTTATTGACGACTTGCCCTTTCCATTCCTGGACTTTGGAAAAATCAACCGAAACATTTTCAGTTGTGATTCCCAGCTCTTCATTGCCATGAGCAGATTGTGCTTTGTGTCCGGCTTCTATCAAGGCTTTTGAAGGGATACAGCCGACATTCAGACAAACACCGCCCAAATCGCCCTTCTCTACAATTGTAACTTTTTGCCCGGTTTGAGCAGCACGGATGGCAGCCACATAGCCGCCAGGTCCTGCTCCAACAATCAGAGTATCTGTTTCAATTGGAAAATCTCCTACTACCATAATCTACGCCTCCATCATAATTAATTGTGGATCGTTCAACAGTCGCTTGATCTGATTGAGAGCCAACTGTCCAGTTGCACCGTCAACAATACGATGATCAAAGCTTAGGGATACAGCCAATACTGGAGCTGCAACAATCTCGCCGTCTCGGACAATCGGTTTTTCCTGAATGCGCCCGATTCCCAGAATAGCTGCTTCAGGGTAGTTAAGAACAGGCGTAAACCATTGTCCGCCGGCAGAACCGATATTTGTAATCGTATTGGATGCACCTTTCATCTCCTCAGGTGATAGTTTACCACTACGGGCTTTTTCTGCCAATTCATTGACTTCCTGAGAAATGGTGAAAATTGATTTACGGTCGGCGTCTTTGACTACCGGAACCAGTAACCCCCTGTCCGTATCTGCCGCAATACCAATGTTGTAATAATGCTTATGAATGATTTCATCTGTCTCATCATCCACAGCAGCATTTAAAATTGGGTGTTTTTTCGATGCGGAAATCAATGCTTTTGCAACATATGGTAAGTAAGTCAATTTAATATCCTGATCAGCGGCAACTTCTTTAAATTTCTTCCGGTGTGCAACTAGTTCTGTAACATCCACTTCATCCATCAGGGTGACATGTGGTGCTTTCGTTTTGGAATTAACCATTGCTTTGGCAATTGATTTGCGGATGCCGCTCATCTTCTCGCGTGATTCAGGATAGTCGCCTTTTGGTGCCTGTGCAGCCGCCGGTTCTTGTGTACCTTCATCTGCTTCAGCAGGCTGCTCAGCTTGTTGATCGCCGCTCAAGTAGTTGTCAACATCTTCTTTTAAAATTCGGCCGTTCTTGCCGGAACCCTGGACATCCTGAATATTCGCATCGTTATCACGGGCGTATTTGCGGACTGACGGCATGGCAATGACACGTTTATCACTAGAGGACGTTTGATCCTGATCCCCGGATTTTTGTTCATCGCCCTTTTCCTTATTACCGCTGGCTTCCTCTGATTCTTCAGCCGAATCTGATTTGTCTTCAGTCTTTTCCGCTTCTTCCTGTTCTGCTTCTTCCTCTTCCTCATCATCGGATTCATAACCTTCCGCATCAAACGAGATGATTGTATTGCCCACAACAGCAACTTCGCCTTCATCTACATGGACTTTTGTCACGGTCCCTTCAACTGGTGAAGGAATTTCGACAACGGCTTTGTCATTCTGAACCTCACAAAGCACGTCATCTTCCTGAACCTCATCACCCTCTTTAACGAACCATTTGGCAATTTCACCTTCATGTATACCTTCACCGATATCAGGCAGTTTAAAGTTATACGCCATAATTACGACCTCCAATCATTGATTAAAAGTTAATGACTTCATTTACCTTTTCAATTACGTCTTTATGCGTTGGCAGCCACACTTCTTCTGCCTGAGAAAATGGATAAACGGTATCAGGCGCCGTTACGCGCAACACCGGTGCTTCCAAATGAAGGATTGCGCGCTCCTGAATTTCCGAAATCACATGTGCAGCCACCCCAGCTTGACGCTGTGCTTCCTGCACCACGACTACATGATTAGTCTTTTTCACCGACTCAACAATTGTTTCCATATCGACCGGAGATATCGTGCGCAAGTCGATCACTTCCGCTTCAATATTGTCTTTCTCCAGCTCTTCTGCAGCTTTTAGCGCGGTATGAACCATCGCGCCATAGCCAATAAGCGTGACGTCCTTGCCTTCGCGTTTAATATCCGCTTTATCAAG
Organism: Lentibacillus sp.; assembly: GCF_035301675.1. Lineage (NCBI taxonomy): Bacteria > Bacillati > Bacillota > Bacilli > Caryophanales > Bacillaceae > Lentibacillus > Lentibacillus sp. The sequence goes on from NZ_DATGTT010000047.1 coordinate 117,471, forward strand.
GTCTATCGTATAGCCTTCATCAGGCACTTCACCACGGAATGAACGATAAAGTTTCATATGTTCCATAAAGAATACCGGATCATTGTTTCGGATCGATGAAATCAGCAGTCCTTTTGCATCGTACGGTGTCGACGGAACAACCACCCTGAATCCCGGCTGCTGAGCAACGAGACCTTCCAATGAATCTGCGTGCAGCTCAGGCGTGTGAACTCCGCCCCCAAAAGGCGTACGAATGGTGATTGGAGCGGATTTACTATCCCCTGAACGATAGCGCATACGTGCTATCTGACCGTTAATCGCATCCATTGCTTCATAAATAAAGCCGATGAACTGAATTTCCGGCACCGGACGAAATCCCTGCAGTGCAAGACCAAGTGAAAGGCCGCCGATTCCCGACTCGGCTAACGGCGTATCAAACACACGGTCTTCGCCGAATTCATCCTGTAATCCTTCCGTAGCACGGAATACGCCGCCGTTTTGACCAACATCTTCACCGAAAACAAGCACATTTTCATCATTTTTAAGTTCATGGTGCATTGCATCAGTGATCGCCTGAATCATTGTCTTTTGTGCCATGATTTACTTCGACTCCTTCTCTTTATATTCTTCCATTTGCTCCTGCAGGTTGGATGGAAGTTCCTCAAACATGATATCTATCAAGTCGGTAACTTTTTGTTTCGGATAATCATCCGCTTGTTTGATTGCCTTCTTAATATCATCTTTGGCATCCTCAATCACTTTATTTTCTTCATCTTCTGACCAAAGATTTTTATCTTCAAGATATTTACGGAAACGGACAAGCGGGTCTCTCTTCTCCCACTCATTAGTCATATCTTCCGTGCGGTAACGAGTTGGATCGTCCCCTGCCATGGTATGCGGACCATAACGGTAAGTCATCGTTTCAATCAGCGTCGGGCCATTGCCGTCCACAGCATGTTCGCGGGCCTTTTTGGTAGCTGCATAAACAGCTAATACGTCCATACCATCCACGAGATAGCTCGGAATACCTGCAGCTACGCCTTTTTGTGCCAATGTTTCCGCATTTGTTTGCATTTCAACCGGAACTGAAATTGCAAACTGGTTATTCTGCACAAAGAAAATGGCAGGTGCGCCGTAAACGCCGGCAAAGTTTATACCTTCGTAAAAGTCACCCTGTGAAGTTCCGCCGTCACCGGTGTATGTAACGGCCACTGATTTCTTGCCGCGTTTTTTAAGCCCCAGTGCTACACCGGTTGCCTGTGTAATTTGTGCCCCGATAATAATTTGCGGGCTCTGACCGTTAACACCTTCCGGGAACTGATTGCCATGAAAGTGCCCCCGCGAAAACAGGAAAGCCTGATACAGCGGAAGACCATGCCAGATTAATTGTGGAACATCACGATATGCCGGCAATATGAAATCATCTTCCTCCAGCGCAAAATGACTTCCCAGTTGAGACGCTTCCTGTCCTGCCGTTGGTGCATAAAAGCCCAGGCGTCCCTGACGATTTAACGCGATTGAACGTTGGTCAAGCACTCTTGTGTAAACCATCCGGCGCATCAGTTCCTTCAGATCATCGTCTGAAAGGTCAGGCACCCAATCCTTATTCACTATTTCACCATTTTCATCAAGAACCTGGAACATTTCGAACTGACTTTCAATATTTTCAAGTACGTCTTTCAAAATGGTCACCTCTTCCTTTCTGATTAACTGTTTATATTCTTTTCCAGTCTTCCCGAAATATGAAAAAATCTGTACCCATTTGCTTTAAAACCTGTTCCCTTTTTTTAAGAATAATAATCCAAGCATGAACAAAACAGTTAAACTGTTATATTTTAAAGACAAAATTTACTGGTACAATTTTTAATCCAGTTTAAAGTTTAGCCCAATATGTCCATTCGGTCAATTGTTTTGCTTTAGTTTTTTTATTTTCCCCAAGGATGATAGCGCTTCCTGCAATTTGGCTTCCAAACATGGTTTTCTGTTATAATAACACAAAAAAACTGTATCAGTACAACTCTCTTATCCCAAAAGGTTGTCTTATTTATTGATTTTTTCATGATAAAGTCTAATTTCCAGTCAACTGCAGGAGGGCGCCGCCTTACCATTCTTCAAATAAGAACGTTAGCAACCGATTAGAAAAAACCATAAAAAAAGAATCAGATGACTTATTCACCTGATTCCTCTTCTTGCTCTGATTTTTTTGGCTCGTCTTTATTGCTTCCCTTTTCCTTCGGTGCGTTTTCGTCATATTCCACTTCAATCCCGGCTGCTTTATAAAATTCCTGTTTTAAAGCATTGTACTCGGTTGTCAGTTCATTGAATGCTTCATTTTCATCAATCACTTCCTGATAACTTTCATTCAGTTTTGTAATGTGTTTAGATAACGTCTTCTGCTCAAGATCTTCCTTTTTCAGCATTGCATATAGTTCCTCTTCAAGTGCGAGGGAGTTGGAATACGCTTCATGAAGGTTATTATAAGCATCGTATCGGTCCATCATGACATTGTACATTTCATCTGCCTTTTTGCGGGCAGCCTCCTCCTCCAAATCACCAATTATATCTTCAATATTGGTAAATTCCTCTTTAGACGCAGCAATACTTTCTTTTTCAGAATTTATTTTTTTCTTTCGCTTTTCTATATTAGCAAGCGCCTGGTCGGACAGTTCCTTAATTTTATCAAATTTTTCCATGCTCAAATCAATAATCTGACTGTATACTTTCTGTTCTTCCTGCTCAAGTTCAACGATTGAGTCCTGCTGTTCTTCAAACGGCTGTTCAAGTTCAACAGCTTTTTCCAAATGATTATAAATTTTTTCAGACGCTGCTGCACCATTGCAGGCAGACAAAATGAAAATCAGAATAAATAAACTAAAAAATAATGACTTTTTCGATACCACTTTTATTTTTTCCTCCAATCCTGCTCCGGAATTTCTATCACAGTATAACATATCATTGATCAAATCGGATTAGTTTTTTAAATTTTTGCCTGTCCTGCAGCAAAATTTATGATACTTCAAAACATAATATGTTAAAATACGGTTATCCCGCATGTAGAGTGCTTGGGACAAAAGTCTTTTTACTAAAAATCCGAACTAACTAGAAGTTATGGTTTGCGCGTTCACCCCGCTCCGGAAATATACTACCCTTTTCGCGGGCGGGAAAACCATCCGCTGAGTGAAGTTTCATTTTTATGATTGAGCTAGGGAGTGTCGATTAATGATAACTATGGATGACATCGTTCGGGAAGGGCACCCGTCATTACGTGAAAAAGCCGAGGAAGTGCCCATTCCTTCTTCTGATGAAGATATTCGGCTATTAAACGATATGCTGACATTTGTCAAAAACAGCCAGGATGAGAAACTGGCAGAAGAATATAATTTAAGACCCGGTGTCGGCCTGGCTGCACCACAACTTGGGATTAATAAACGCATGTGCGCTGTTCACTTTGAGGACTCAAAAGGAAAACTTTACAGTTACGGACTGATTAATCCAAAAATCGTCAGTCATTCGGTCGAACAGGCATATCTGTCATTCGGAGAAGGGTGTCTTTCAGTCGACCGGGAAGTGGAAGGCTATGTACCCCGAAGCGCCCGAGTCACTGTTAAAGCCACAGGGCTGGATGGCGGCGAACTGAAATTACGTTTAAGGGATTATTCCGCTATCGTTGTACAGCATGAAATCGATCATTTAAATGGCGTTATGTTCTATGATCATATCAATACCGAGAACCCATTTGCCATTCCGGAAAATTCAAAATCAATCGGCTAATGGTAACAATGCAGGAATCTATAACCTTAGGCTCCTGCATAATTTTATGTTATAAGCCAACAATAACTGTTAATAGTTCACGTTGAAAGTGCCTGCAGAATAAAAAAGGCATATCTTTTTTTAAACAAATGCGGCGTTTTCATTTCAAAATAACACCAATCGTATTATACTATAGTTAAGAGGGATTGGATCGGCGAACGTTTTTATTGCTTTTCTTTAATAATTGAAAGGAGATGCTTATCTCATGTTAAAGCGCCTGAGAGAAAAGCTGAAAAAACGCTTGAAAGATTTTCTGGGCAAAGGACGTGTACCTACAACCTTTAAAAAGGACTACACTGATTAAAATCATGCAGGAAAGACGAGAGGCAAACAATTTTGCTGCGGAAAACTAACATACTGTGCAGCCGGACAGATTGATGGGCAAACCCATCTTCACAACTGTCCTGTCATCAGCTATTTTGATATGATGTTATACCAAATTGAACAGGAATACGGAACGAAACATTTTTAATCAAAAAGAATCGAAGCGTTAGGAGAGATAATAATAATGGTTTTTAAAGTTTTATATCAGGAGCTACCTGATGAAATACCTGTACGTGAGCAGACAAAAAGCCTTTATATAGAAGGTGACTCCGAAAGAGATGTAAGAAATAAACTTTCCGGCCGGAACTATAATATTGAATATATTCAGGTACTCGACGATGCACATTTAGCTTATGAAAAGAAATCCGAGGATTTTAAACTGGAGACCGTCTGACAGAATGAAATTTGTTAAAAATGATCAGACAGCGGTTTTTGCGTTAGGCGGACTCGGTGAAATCGGGAAAAACACGTATGGTATCCAGTTTCAGGATGAAATCATCCTCGTTGATGCCGGAATTAAATTCCCGGAAGATGAATTACTTGGAATCGATTACGTCATCCCGGATTACACTTACCTGACACAAAACCAGGATAAAATTAAAGGATTATTCATAACGCACGGGCATGAGGATCATATCGGAGGGATTCCCTACCTGCTGCGCGAAATAAATGTGCCTATTTATGCCGGAAAACTTGCAATCGGTTTAATTCGAAACAAATTAGAGGAACATGGTCTTCTGCGGAATGCGAAACTGAATACGATTCAGGAAGATGATATTATAAAATTCCGCAAAACGTCCGTTTCCTTTTTCCGAACAACCCATAGTATTCCTGATTCATTTGGTATCGTAGTCAAAACACCGCCAGGAAACATCGTTCACACCGGTGATTTCAAATTTGATTTTACACCAGTAGGCGATCCTGCAAACTTAACGAAAATGGCTGAGATCGGCAAAGAGGGCGTACTTTGCCTTCTTTCAGACAGTACAAACAGTGAAGTGCCAGGGTTTACGATGTCCGAGCGGAAAGTCGGAGAAAACATCCATGATATTTTCAACAAAGTTGACGGGCGATTGATTTTTGCAACATTTGCCTCGAATATCTACCGTCTGCAGCAGGTAGTTGAAGCAGCCGTCCAACATGATCGTAAAATAGCTGTATTTGGACGCAGTATGGAATCCTCCATCCGAATCGGTCAGGAGCTGGGATACATCCAGGCACCTAAAGATACGTTCATTGAAGCGAACCAAATCAGCCGTCTTCCTGCACATAAAGTAACCATTCTTTGTACAGGGTCCCAAGGTGAACCAATGGCAGCATTATCACGAGTAGCCAATGGTACACACCGTCAAATACAGATTATCCCTGGAGATACGGTTGTGTTCTCGTCATCACCAATCCCCGGAAATACGGTAAGCGTCAGCCGGACGATTAATAAATTGTATCGTGCCGGAGCAGATGTCATCCATGGTCCATTAAGCGATATTCACACATCGGGACACGGCAGTCAGGATGAACAAAAATTAATGCTCAGACTTATGAAGCCGAAGTATTTTATGCCGATCCATGGTGAATACCGTATGCTGAAGGAGCATCTTAAACTTGGTGAAGCTTGCGGAATCAACCCGACAAATTCATTTGTAATGGATAACGGGGATGTCCTGGCGCTGGGCAGTGATAATGCTATGATTGCAGGGAAAATCCCATCAGGCTCTATCTACGTGGACGGAAAAGGTATCGGCGATATAGGTAATATTGTGCTGCGTGACCGCCGAATCCTGTCCGAAGAAGGGCTGGTCATGGTTGTAGTCAGTATAAATATGAAAGAATTCAAGATTGCATCAGGACCTGATATCATATCGCGCGGATTTGTTTACATGCGCGAATCAGAAGATCTGATCAATGAAGCCCAGAAACTTGTTGCAAAACATTTGGATAAAGTGATGGAACGCAGAACCAGTCAATGGTCTGAAATAAAAAATGAAATAACCGATACAATTGCACCATTCCTCTTTGAAAAAACAAAACGCAGACCAATGATTCTGCCAATCATCATGGAAGTCTAGATGCAAACTGCAAAAAGATGGCATGAAATATTTTTTCATGCCATCTTTTTTGTTCTATTTTTCCAGTTTGTCAGCTAAAACTGTGGACGCGCAATTACTTGTCTATAACAAGATGTTTTTCAAATCTGGATATATCTTTGTCAGCTCCAATCACGATAAGAATATCTTCTTCTTTCAACACGTCATCAGCAGCCGGTGATACATTAATATCCTTGCCCTGTTTGATGGCTACAACGTTACAGCCGTATTCCGCGCGAATATCCAAATCAACCAGCGTTTTACCGACCATTTTTCCACCGGCTTTCACTTCAACAATACTGTGATCATCAGAAAGTTCAAGATAGTCAAGAATATTGCTGGAAATGATGTTATGGACAATCCGTTTTCCCATATCCCGTTCAGGGTGGACGACCTGATTAGCACCGATCCGGTTTAAAATTTTTTCATGATAGTCATTCTGTGCTTTAACTGTAATTTTTTTGATGCCAAGGTCTGTCAAAACAACCGTTGTTAAAATACTTGCCTGTATATTATCACCAATAGCAACAATCACATGATCAATATTCTTGATGCCGAGTTCCTTCAGTGTCGCTTCATCTGTGGAATCGGCAATCACCGCATGTGAGGCAATATTTTTAAATTCATTTATTTTATCCTCATCCGAATCAATGGCCAATACCTGCATTCCTTCTGAGCTGAGTTCTTTGCAAATACTGCCGCCGAATCGGCCTAAACCGATTACTGCATAGTCTCGTTTCATACCGGTTCCTCCATACTCCAATGTATTTGCTCACAGTCTACCATACAATAAGAAATCTGGCATCAATACAAGCTATGTTAACTGTTTTGCTACAAAGTTTTCATTCGGTTGTCACAGTTAAAAGGAAGTAATTCATTTAAATGATTTATAATGGATTTGCCAGGGAAAACTATAATTGACTATTTTATGAAATGAACTTTTATTATAAACAGAGCATTCCGTACAAGGGAGGATCAGTAATGGAATTAGATACAGTCCTGATGAGCAGGTTGCTCACCGCCATGACACTCGGTTTTCATATTATCTTCGCTACACTTGGTGTAGGTGTGCCGCTAATGATTTCGGCCGCCGAGTTTATCGGAATTAAAAAGAAAGACCCGCATTACCGGCTGCTTGCCAGACGCTGGACCCGCGGGTTTGTCATTACTGTGGCTGTCGGTGTTGTGACCGGTACTGCCATTGGACTGCAACTGTCGCTGGTGTGGCCGAATTTTATGCAGGTGGCAGGAAACGTAATCAGCTTGCCACTGTTTATGGAAGTTTTTGCGTTTTTCTTTGAGGCAATCTTCCTGGGAATTTATTTATATACATGGGACCGGTTTAAAAATGAATATATCCATTGGCTTTTCTCTCTGCCAATCATCATTGGCGGAGGTTTTTCTGCCGTATTTATAACAACCGTCAATGCGTTTATGAACACACCGGATGGCTTTGCCGTGGAAAATGGAACATTTGCAGCCGTTAATCCGATTACAGCCATGCTGAATCCGGCCACTCCGACAAAAGTATTCCACGTGTTAAGCTCAGCATACTTGACCTGTGCTGCTATTCTTGCTGCCATAACAGCTTTCATGATCCTGAAAAGACAGGCTTCAGCCTATTACAAAAAAGCATTGAAACTTACCCTGACGATGACATTCATATTTGCTGTATTTACAGCAATCGCAGGTGACTATTCAGCTAAGTTTCTCGCGTCACACCAGCCGGAAAAACTGGCTGCGGCAGAATGGCACTTTGAAACAGAAGAAGGTGCCGATTTGATCCTATTTGGGTGGCTTAATGATGCACACGAAATAATCGGTGAAATCCGGATACCTAAATTCCTAAGTTTTCTGGCCCATGGTGATTTCAATGCTGAGGTGACAGGACTTGAAGAAGTTCCTGAGGAAATGTGGCCCCCGCTCTGGGTGCATTATATGTTTGATTTAATGGTAGCCATTGGTTTCTTCCTGCCCGTGGTAGCTTTATTGTATTTCATTTTAAGTAAAATGAAAAAACGCAACGAGCATAGTAAAGGAATGCTTTCGCTTATTGTACTGAGCGGTCCGCTGGCGATGCTCGCAATTGAATTTGGCTGGATATATGCCGAAGAAGGCCGGCAGCCATGGATTATACGAGGATACATGACGGTAGAAGAAGCTGCTACCTCCTCCCCTTATATCGGGTTGATGTTTATCCTTTTCCTCGCCTTATACATTGTGCTGGGTACTTTGTGCATCATCACATTGCGTAAGGTGTTCCGAAATAACCCGGCTGAGGAAGAATTGGAAAAACAGTATCCATCTGTTGAAAAGGGTGATGAATCATGAGCTATGAAATCATTGGTATTTCTGTTTTATGGATATTCCTCTACGGTTACCTGATTGTCGCATCGATCGATTACGGTGCCGGATTCTTTGCGTTTTACGCCAAAGTCACTAAGCAGGATCACGTGGTCAATAAGCTGATTGCACGGTACCTATCACCAGTATGGGAAGTGACGAATGTTTTTTTCGTCTTCTTCTTTGTCGGCATTGTCGGATTTTTTCCCGAATCAGCTTATTATTATGGGTCGGCATTATTGGTGCCGGGAAGCATCGCCATCATTTTGCTGGCAATACGCGGTTCGTTTTACGCATTTGAAAATTACGGATCCAAACAAAGTACGGTTTATACGTTTTTATATGGTGCGACCGGCCTCCTGATTCCAGCCTCCTTATCGGTTGCTTTAACGATATCTGAAGGTGGATTTATTGTGGAAGAAAACGGTGTCGTCTCATTACAGTATCTGGAATTGTTCACAAGTCCGCTGTCATGGAGCATCGTTGCTTTAGCGATTGTGTCGGTATTATTTATCAGTGCGACTTTTTTGACGTTTTACGCGGCACGTGCCCAGGATAATCCTGCATTAAAATTGGTGCGCAATTTTGCATTATTTTGGAGTACACCGTCAATCATTGCCGCTCTGACAACATTTATTTTTATGAGTCAGCACAATGAAAGACATTATGAAGGTATGCTGGACTTGTGGTGGATGTTCGGGCTGTCAGTTGGATTCTTCATGATTGCCACTTGGCTGCTGTACCTGGGCAAATACTACGGGATCGCATTTATTAGTGTCATGCTGCAATATCTGTTCGCCTTTTTTGGCTATGGAATCGGGCATTATCCGTATTTACTTGATCCTTTTATTTCCATTCACGAAAGTGCCACGCATGAATCGATGGGAATAGCACTTGTTATTGCGTTTATAGGCGGTTTACTGATGCTGATTCCTTCATTGATTTTATTAATGCGATTGTTTTTATTTAACGCTGACTATGTCAAAGGAAACAAATAACTGATAGACAGATGCCAGCTCTGGGGGGTGGGAAGCTATGGACAGCTTAAGAAAAGTAGCATTCGGATATAAACGGCAAATTCTTTCCCTGTTTATCCTGTCTGTCATAACAGCAGCAACGATAATCCTGCAAGCCTATTTTCTCGTGACGGTTGTGGACCGGATATTTTTGAAGCAGCAAGGATTTTCTGACATTATTTGGATGATGCTGGGATTGTTAACTGTCCTGTTTCTCAGAACAGCAGCATCATATACAAACGGCAGAGTCGGTATCAGAATGGCGGCAGACGTCAAAGGAAAGTATCGAAACGCACTGTTGCATAAGTTTGGTAAAGCACCGGTGAAACAATCACTGGAGGGGCAATCAGGTGGTAAAGTAAGTACCATGCTGGAAGCTGTCGATGAAATGGACGGTTATTTCAGTGAGTATATCCCGCAGCTGATTAAGACATCAGTTATTCCGATGGTTATTTTAATCACTATTTTCACGCAGCATGTAAATACGGGCCTGATTATGACCATTACAGCTCCATTCATTCCGATTTTCATGATAATTATCGGTATGCAAACAAAAAATAAGTCGGAAGAACAGCAAGAAAAACTGTCCGCATTCTCCGGCAGCTTTCTTGATACACTGCAAGGACTTACCACCCTAAAGTTATTTGGCCATGCAAAGAGACAAAAGGATGTCATTCGCACAAGCAGTCTAAGTTTTCGGGATGCCACAATGGTGATACTGAAAATCGCTTTTATGTCCTCGTTTATGCTGGAACTGATCTCAATGCTCAGTATTGGGCTTGTCGCACTGGAACTTGCTATCCAACTCATTATTTATGAACAGATATCATTCTTTACCGCTTTCTTTCTGCTTGTGCTTGCACCGGAATTCTACACCATGCTCAAAGAACTTGGCAGTGCATTTCATAGTGGGCGTGGCAGTATGGGTGCAGCAAGGAAAGTAACTGAGGAATTGGACCGGACAGAGCAGCAGGTTCAATGGGGTGAAAAACAGTTGCCCGGCGAAGCAATGCCTGCATCTATCCGGCTCAATCATGTCAGCTTTAACTATGGTCATGACCAATTTTCCTTACACGGCATCACTTCTAATATACCGCCATATGGACAGGTTGCCATTGCCGGACGGAGCGGGTCAGGAAAAACGACACTTTTGCATCTGATTGCCGGTCTCCTCCCTCTTTCAAATGGAAAGATTTTCGTTGGTGAAGAACCGTTATCACATTATAGTGAGAATGATTGGTTCAGACAATTAAGTTACATTTCGCAGCACCCTTATATTTTTTCAGGGACAATCGCGGAAAACATTGCAATTGGCGGTAATTCCAATGCCAGCCGAAAAGAAATAGAATATGCTGCAGAACAGGCTGGTATAGCCGGTATGATTCAAACGTTGGATGAAGGGTACGATACACCGGTCGGTGAGGCAGGACGCGGGCTTTCAGGCGGCGAAATGCAACGGCTGGCCCTGGCCCGAGCTTTTTTGAAACAGCCCGCTGTTATTCTATTCGATGAACCGACGACGGGGCTGGACCTTGAAACCGAGCGCATCCTGCAATCATCTATGGAACGATTGGCACAAAACGCAACAGTCATTACAGTTGCTCACCGCCTGCATACGATCAAAAATGCTGATAAGATTTTATTTCTGGAAAATGGCAGGCTAATAGCTGAAGGAACCCATATCGAATTGATGAGGACGGCTCCTGAATATCAAAAAATGGTATCTGTGCAGCAGGGAGTGAAGACTGAATGAAAGATTTAGCCGTAATTGTCAAGTTAACGATGACAGAGAAAAAAGATATTTTTTATTCGATGATTTTCGGGTTTTTAGCAGGGATAACTGCAGTCGGCCTTTTCGCAGCAAGCGGCTATCTTATTTCAAAATCTGCTTTGATCCCTCCCTTTTATACCCTGATCATTTTGACATCAGCCGTAAAATTACTTGGGATTACCAAAGCATTTGCCCGGTATGCGGAACGATATTTCTCCCATCGGGCGACATTCACGATTTTAAGTAACTTGCGCGTCGCGTTTTTTAGTAAACTCGAGCCATTAGCTCCCGGGATTTTTCAAAAATACAGAAGCGGAGATCTGCTATCACGGATCGTCGGTGATGTTGAGACGTTGCAAAACTTCTTTCTGCGGGTCTTTTATCCCCCGATTGTTTTAGCACTTGTATTTTTAAGTACGATCCTGTTTACAATGTTCTTTTCCATTTATGTGGCACTTGTCCTTGTCGCAGGACTTTTATTGACCGTATTTGTTGTACCGGCGTATTTTGCACTAAGACAGCGAAAAATCGACCATGATGTACGAGAAAAAAGAGGGGATTTATCAACCGAAGTGACCGAATTTCTGTATGGTTTCCGTGACCTGAAAATATATCAGAAGGTTGATGAGAAAAAGCAAACGCTAACGCTGTCATCTGATGCATATATTGATCTGCAGGAACGGGAGAATATTAATAAACTGTATAGCCAGTCTGTCAATTCGTTTGTATCCCTGATTATTTCCTGGCTTGTGCTTGGTTTGGGAGCTTTTCTGGTTACTGACGGTCAGTTGGAAGGTATTTTACTGGCAATGCTGGTGATGATTTCACTGACTGTTTTTGAAGATGCTGCTCCAATGGCGGCTTTTCCATTCCATTATCAGGACAGTAAACGCGCGGCGAATCGACTGTTCGAGGCAGTGGAACAAGAAACTGATGCTGACAAGACTGATGACAAATGCACATTAAATGCAAACCGGGGCTTTACAATAGATATGGAGGCTGTTTCATTTTCATTTCCTGACGAACAACAGCAGACGCTGAAAAACATTAACCTGAAGCTCCCTGCCGGGTCAAAGACAGCGATTGTCGGGTCTAGCGGTTCTGGTAAATCAACGTTGCTGAATCTGCTCCTGAAAATGAACGTTCATGACAAAGGCGGAATTCGAATAAATGGAAAATCAATCGATCATATAAAACAAGAATCCATTTGGGAAAACACCAATGTCATTCTGCAGGAAAATCATTTTTTCTTCGGGACGATCAGAGATAATCTAATGATTGCTGATGTCCAGCTGACCGATCAGAAAATGGAAGAAGCATTGGCGAAAGTGGAACTTGCTTATATTTCGCTGGATGATAATGTTTATGAAAAAGGCGAGAACCTGTCGGGAGGCGAAAAGCAGCGGCTGGCAATCACAAGAGCAATGCTTAAAAATGCAAATCTCTGGCTGTTGGATGAGCCAACATCATCTGTCGATGCACTGACTGAAAGGTTAATCTATAATCATCTTTTTACACAGGCAGACAACGATACGCTTGTGCTTGTAAGTCACCGCCTGGCGAACCTGGAAACAATGGATCAAATCATCGTCATGGACCATGGAACGATCATTGAATCCGGAACCTTTGATGAACTGATGGCCTATAAAGGTTACCTGTACGAAATGAAACAGATAGAGAAAAACTTGCTGTAAAACAAGGCAGCTGGTGAGACTCCTGCGGGAAAGGAACAGTCTGAAGACCCCGCAAGCGAGGGACGAGCTGCGAAGGTTTAAACAGCAGCAACCTAAAACAAAAGCGGAAGCTGTTGCTTCCGTTTTGTTACATGGCATCAAGCATTTCAAATTGCGATTTAACTAACTCAAAATATTCACCATGCCGTTTCATGAGTTCATCATGACTGCCGTTCTCAAGTATTTCACCGTTTTCCAGCACAAAAATATTATCAGATTCTCTGATGGTTGATAGACGGTGAGCAATAATGATGGCCGTTCTTCCTTTCAGAAGCCTTTGCAGTGCCTCCTGAATTTTCACTTCAGTTTCAGTGTCAATGCTTGCAGTCGCTTCATCCAATATTAAAATCCTTGGATCTGCCAGCAATGCCCTGGCAAAAGATAATAATTGCCGTTCACCTGCCGACAGGATGTTCCCCCGCTCTTCCACTTCCGTTTCATATCCATTTGCGAGCCTCTGAATGAAATCATCTGCTCCAACCACTTTTGATGCTTCGATAACTTCCTCATTGGTTGCGTCCGGACGACCAAACCGGATATTTTCCATAATGTTGCCGGAAAAAATAAATGTGTCCTGCAATACCACACTGATCCCGCGGCGTAAACTATTCAATCTGACGTCACGTAAGTCATAACCGTCAATTTTAACAGCGCCTTTCGTTGGGTCATAGAACCGGCTGATCAAATTAGCGATAGTGGATTTTCCGCTTCCGGTATGTCCAACCAAAGCAACCGTCTGACCGGCCTTAATGTCCAATGATATCTCATGTAATGCAGTCCGTTCTTCATCATAGGAAAATTCCACACGATCAAATTCAATTTGTCCCTTCATACCGGTTAAATCTTCACCGTCTACTTTATCCACGACATTTGGCTGTTCATCAAGGAATTCAAAGATCCGTTCCGATGCCGACATGGCCATCAGCAGCTGGTTATACATCTGACCAAGACGTGATATCGGTTCCCAGAACATGCCGACATAGAACCCGAACGATACAAACGTTCCAATGGCAATACCGCCGTTCGCCTCTCCCAATAAAATAAGATAAGCACCGTATGATATAAGAATGACCGTCCCAAGTGCATTACTCAATTCAACAAACGGACCGAACATGGCACTTTTCTTCGTAGCCGTTCTCCAACTTTTAAAATTATCGGTATTTACCCCATCAAAATACTCTTCGTTTGCCTTTTCCTGAGAGAATGACTGTGTAATTCGGATCCCCTGGATGCTTTCATTAAGATGGGAATTCAGACGTGACTGCTGAATACGCACATCCTGCCACGAGCGACGGATATTGCGTCTGAGCTTTGTTGAAATATAAAACATGATTGGCAGAATAACCATAATAGCCAGTGCCAGCTTCGGACTCAGCACCAATAAAATTACGACAATCCCGGTCAAAGTGACAACATCCATAAGCAGATTGATAATCCCGTTTGTAAACAGTTCTTGCAGGGAGTTTGTATCGTTCATTATCCGTACGATAATCGAACCGCCGGAACGAGTATCAAAAAAGCGGTGTGACAGGCGCTGGATATGCGAAAATAAATGCTGCCGCAAATCATAAATAACATTTTGACCCAGGATGTTCACCCATTTTATCCGAAAGACGTTTCCAATATAGCTCAGCAAGTATAAAACAGCCACACCAATCACCATATAGATAAGCATTGTCATATTTTCATTTGCAATGACAATATCAAAAGCAACCTTACCAATCAGGATGGGAACAATCAATCGTACGGCTGTTGATAAAAGCATTGCTATGACCGCTCCAGGCAGATATGTTTTGGCATAAGGTTTCAAGTAGCCCAATAAACGCCACATTTGCTGCCAGTTAAACGGCTTTTCCACTGCATGGTCAACTGTATAATAAAACCGGTTTAAATGACGGTTTTCTTCAGGTGTATCTTTAGCCATAGCTCCTCCCCCTCTATGTTGCTGTCTCAATAATTTGCTCCCGGTCCTGATATTGAATATTGTAAATCCGTTCATACGGACCATGTTGATTTACTAATTCTTCATGCGTGCCGCGTTCGACGATTTCTCCGTGCTCCAGTACCAATATTTCATCAGCGTGCTTCAGTGACGATATACGATGGGCAATAATAAAGGTGGTCCGCCCCCTCATAACCTCTTTAAGTGCTTGTTGAATCTTGAATTCAGTTTCCATATCAACGGCTGATGTCGCATCATCAAGCACTAATATACTTGGGTTTATGCAAATCGCCCGGGCTATCGCAATCCGCTGTTTCTGTCCGCCCGAAAGCCCCATACCACGTTCACCCAACATCGTGTCATAACCTTTTGGCATTCCCATAATAAAATCATGAGCCTGGGCTCTTTTGGCAGCATCAATGATCCGTTCCTCGGGAAGTTCCGGATTGCCGTAGCGGATATTTTCTCTGATTGTCGTTGAAAACAGAAACGATTCCTGCAAAACAAAACCGATGTGCCTGCGCAACGTTTTCAGTTTATAGTTCTCAACCGGTCTGCCGTCAACCAGCACTTCTCCTTTTTCAGGTTCATAAAAACGGGGGATCAGTTGTGTAATGCTTGTTTTTCCTGATCCGGTTGCTCCGCTCAGACCGATGACTTTTCCTTGCGGTGCATCGAATGTGACATGTTTAAGCGCTTTGTCGTCATCTTCCGTATACGTTAATGTCACGTCTTTAAATGTGACATGACCGGCTATCGGCGTATCGATGGCACCTTCTATCTCCGTAACATCTTCTTTTGCCTCTAATATTTCCAGAAGTCTTTCCCCGGAGGCTTTTGCCTGGGAAAACATATTAATTACAAATCCCAGGTTCATCAATGGTCCCATAATATACCAAACAAGACTGAAAAATGCTGTCAGTGCCCCCAGGCTCAGGTCTCCGTTAATGACCAGATAACCGCCATATGCCAGCAGCAGCACAACGCAAATATTGCCGATAAATTCCATCACCGGAAAATACTTTGCCCATATACCGGATGTCGATAAATAATTTTGACGGTAGTTATCATTGCTGGCAGAAAAACGTCCGACTTCAAAGTCCTCTTTCGCCAAGGATTTTACTGTATTCATACCACTGATGTTTTCCTGTACGCGTGTGTTCAGCCTGCCGAATGATTTACGGATTCCTCTGAATGCAGGATGGACCCGCTTATCAAATTTGTAAACCACTACAGTTAAAAACGGCATGGCTGCCATTGTAATCAAAGCAAGCGGCAGTGAGTAATAGAACATAACGCCTAAACTGAACAGGATAAGCATTGTGATTTCAATGAAATCGGATATCCCAAACGAAATAAAATTACGAAAGCCTTCCACATCTGTTGTTTTCCTGGACATCAAATCCCCTGTTCTGGCATTATCATAATATTTGAATGATAATACCTGAAGCTTTTCATACAATGCTTCCCGAAGCTTATAAACTGTTGTAATTCCAAACAAATCCCCCATATATTGATGAAAAAACGAAGCCACTCCTTTGAAAAGCATGATAAAAAAGAATCCTGCAGCAATGTATGGAATCAATGAATACCGCTCCTGTAATACCACTTCATCAATCGTTAACTGCAGCACAATTGGATAGACAACTGTTATGGCCACCACGAAAAACAGGAAAAATAATGATGTAAAAAGGTATTTTTTATGCGGCCAATAAAACTGTTTTAATTTTTTGAAAGTATTCATTGTGAAATTCCTCCCCGAAGACTTTCCATAATATCTAATATAACGGGTTCCGAAATAAAATGCCACACCTTTTTAGTAATTTTTTAAAACTTTTTAATTGAGCAACTTGTTCATGGTGTTCATGAAGCACCAAAACTAAAAAATGCTTCTGCCTGTAGTTGCAGAAGCTTCAAACTCAGTTTTTATCAGTCTGGTTCACTGCTCTGTTGATTCTTTTTTGCAGCATTTGCAATCCGCCCGAACCCGAATGCCGGTGTCTCAGTTTTCCGTTTGTATCGAACAAGTAATACCCCGGGACATACCTGTTTTTGAACTGATTCGTTAATCTATGCTGATTATCGATAATAATTGGATGCGAAATGTTATGTTCTTTTGCGGTAGATCGAACTTCCGATAAATCCTGATCACGCTCGGAACGTGGCATATGAACAGTAACAACTCTTAATTGATCTTTATAGGCATTGCACATTTCATTTACTTTTGGCATTGCTTTTTTGCATGTTTCACAGCTGACTGACCAAAAATAGATTAAGACCGGTTTATTTCCGATTAAATCATTTTTGAACAATGGTTTGCTGTTAAGCCATTTCCCGGAATGACCCAATTCCGGCATCTGATCTCTCAATTTCATCCCTAAAACCTCCAATTTATTTCTTTAATTGGTTCCTATATTATATATGCCGCAAAGCCTTTCCTCGTACGTGAGTTTTATATTTTGCAATTAGGGTAATTTGTTGTTATAACTCGTTATATGTTTTAAAATGTCTACTGGAAGGAGAGTACATATGGAGATTTTTGGAATTAACATTGATTTAGCCGGCTTACTGGGGAGTATAGTACCGGTTATCTTACAAATCGGCTTAATGATTCTGGCATTTATCATTTTGGTCCCAATTGGCAAAAAAATCATTGAAAAAACCCTGAATAAAGCGGGATCAAATCAAAAATTATCCCCGTCACGGATTAAAACTCTGGAAAAATTATTACAAAACGTGTTTT
The DNA here is from genome assembly GCF_035301675.1 of Lentibacillus sp. Classification (NCBI taxonomy): domain Bacteria; kingdom Bacillati; phylum Bacillota; class Bacilli; order Caryophanales; family Bacillaceae; genus Lentibacillus; species Lentibacillus sp. The sequence goes on from NZ_DATGTT010000047.1 coordinate 135,216, forward strand.
CCTATGTCATGTTTTTTGTGTTGGTATTAATGTTGTTTGGGGTACTCGGCATTCCACTCGGACCGCTTTTGGCAGGTGCAGGTATTATTGGCCTTGCGATTGGTTTTGGTGCACAGGGGCTTGTTAGTGACATTGTGACCGGATTTTTTATCCTGCTCGAACGTCAGCTTGAGATTGATGATTATGCGACAACAGCAGGCTATGACGGAATTGTAGAAGAAATCGGTTTGCGCACGACAAAAATCCGCAGCTTTGACGGAACATTGAATTATGTCCCAAACCGCTACATTGAAGGGGTGGCAAACCACACCCGCGGCAATATGCGGGCATTGGTTGACATCAGCATCCGGTATAATGACAATCTTGATAAAGCCATTACAGTGCTGGAGGAAGTGTGTGCCGAATTCAAGGACGATGAGCGCTTTAAAGAAGGACCCGATGCCATCGGGGTACAAAGTTTCGGCACATCCGATATTGTACTGCGTGTTGTCGGTCAGACTGAAAACGGACTTCAGTGGGAATGTGAACGTGCAATGCGGAAACAAATTAAAGAAGCCTTTGATCATGCTGGAATTGAAACACCATTTCCTCAGCAGATTGCTGTTCAAAACAATCGGGGTTAATGATATAAAGCTTCGGCTCAGTTGCAGCCGAAGCTTTTTTACGATTACTGCTGGTTTAATTTGTCATTCACCATATCACAAACTTCCTCGGCATTGTATCCGTCTGCGTTTATCACTGAACCGGCGATACTTGCCGTTGACATGCCCATAACATCTTTATCCTGACCCGAAATAACACAGCAATCACAGTAGGCAGTGTCATCTTCCGATTGTAAATCTACGACGTCATGCCCCATTTCTGCAAGTGCTTCTTTCACATCTGTCATGGTTTCCTCCACACCAATTCGCGCCATTGTTGCATACCTCCTCTGCTGCAAATACATCTCACAGCTAGTTTTTCTCAGAACTTGAAAAGATATGCAGTTACTTTTCACGCAAAAAACACCCTATTCTGCGGTAAGGGTGTCTATAAATGAATCTCATATATGCGACTTAAATGTATAATGATCCCGTTTCATCTGTTTTAAAATAGCGCGCCTTGTCAGTATTCCATCAAAATAGCCGTCCTCATCAGCAACACAAACGAATGGATAATTGATGACTACCTTTACTCCCTCCATAAATGTGTCTGATTTTGATAAACTCGGGATATCAGAATTCATAGCTTCATGAACCTGCATGTTGGATAGTTGCTCCATTTCAAACCGTTCCAGCCCCAGAACTTGATTTAAAATACGTGTCTTACCGATTGTTCCTGCAAGTTTATAGGACGAATCCAAAACAGGGACAGCAGAGTATCCCGATTTCACAAGTATCAGCAAAGCATGCTCTAAAGGATTATTAACCTGCACATGTGCTACTTTTTCCGAGGATATCATTAAATCGCCAATCACTATATCTGTTAATTTCTTATCCTGTGTTACACTCATAATAAAACGCTCCTTTTCAATCCTAAACAATAAGGAGTTTATTACATCGATCACATTTATAGTTTACCATAAGACACGCAGTAATAACATGATTTACCACGGTATAAACAGTTCCATTTAGTTAAAGTTTTCCCAAATCGCATTGGTCATAAGATTTCATACCATCATTAATCCGTCATTATTGCAACAATGATAAATCACTTACATCATAATATGCATATATCGAAAGCAAAAATAAGAATGTCCATATGAAAATCCTAAACGATAATATGCCATACCGGATGCTCTCCATAAACCGGACATTCCTGATTAAATCAGCTGATACAAAAGCGTGCTGCACGGATAGCTGCACACTTTTGACCATCCAGTCATCAAAATGGATACTGATTGAGCCACTGGCCACCATCCATTGTCACGACTTCTCCGTTTATGTATGCTGCCTTGTCGGAGAGTAAAAAGTGTGCCAGGTCCGCAATTTCTTCCGGTTTACCCAATCGCTTCAACGGCACAGAATTAAGAGTGCGCTTTGCAGCTTCTTCTGACTCCCACAACTTGTCCGCACCGCCAGTCCGTTCAATCGGTCCCGGCGCAATTGCATTAACCCGGATGCCATATCTGTTACCCCATTCAACAGCCAACGTCCGCGTTAAATTAAGCACTCCCGCTTTAGCTGCTGATGAGTGGGCCACCCCTGGCCCGGCGTTCCACGCATAAGTCGCAGCCATATTAAGTATGGAACCATTTATTTTCTGGTCAATCCAGTATTTGCCGACCTCACGACTGCAATAAAAAGTACCATTCAATACGATGTCAATCACCGCGTTCCAGCCATTGACAGATAAGTCTTCAGCAGGTGCAATAAAATTCCCCGCTGCATTATTCACTAGGTGATCGATTGATCCGAACTGATTAACCGTTTCTGCAGCCATCCGCTCAATATCTTCCGGTTTACGCACATCCATCGGAATCGGATACACATTCCCTGCTGCCGTTTTCTCCAGTTCCTCTTGTGCTGCCTTCAGACGTTCTTCATTACGGCCTGTTATCACAGCGTTTGCGCCTTCATCCGCAAATTTGGCAGCCATATATTTCCCCATGCCGCTCGAGGCACCTGTCACAATCACCGTTTTGTTCTTCATCGTCTCCCCCTCTTTCTCTTTGTCTACTTATTTATAATAATAAATTTAGCTAACACAAAAGTCAAAATATTAACAGATTCTAACATCTTCGTATTTCACTGGCATCATACTTCAAAGCCATTTAAAATAAATATGATGATTGATATCCATTTTGAAAGGTAGACACTTATGAACAGACGCACGTTCTTAAAGCGATCAATTGGAAGTATGCTCGCCCTGCTTGGGCTAAGCGGAGGCACCTATTACTATGCACACGATATAGAACCCAGTATGCTTGATGTTAATAATAAAGAACTTGTATCCGGAAAGATTCCACAAGTTTTCAACGATTTTAAAATTGTTCAGTTTTCCGATACGCACATCGGTTATCATTACACGATCGAACAATTCTCGGAACTAGTCAGCACGATTAACGCTCAAAATCCTGATCTGATTCTGTTTACAGGAGATCTTGTTGATAAACCGCATACATATCATTGGAACAATGAAATCGTCCGAATACTGCAGAGTTTAAAAGCAAAATATGGGAAATACTGGATATATGGCAATCACGACCATGGCGGCTATGGAACTGAAATAGTCAAGAAAGTAATGGATCAGTCCGGTTTCAGCCTGCTGCAGAACAATCACACCAACATTGAAATTGATAATCAGCAAATTGTGCTGGCGGGAATCGATGATGTTATGCTGGGTGACCCGGATCTGGAGAGCACATTGACCGGCGCAAACCCGGATTTATACACCATTTTGCTTGCGCACGAACCGGACTATGCAGACAACACCGTACACTTTCCCGTCGATGTTCAGCTGTCGGGTCACAGTCACGGCGGCCAAGTACGCTTGCCATTTATAGGTCATCTCTATACCCCGCTTTATGCACACAAATATGTGCAGGGTAAACACACATTTCAAAACGGAGAATTCATCCTGTATGTCAATCGTGGAATCGGTACGACACGACTGCCTTACAGATTCTTGTGCAAGCCTGAAATCCATACATATACCCTAAAAGCGGACCCGGCATCATAATAGTCTGCAAGAACTGCGGATACCCCGCTTTTCCTCCATACATTCGTAACACTTTGTTCATAGTTTTTTTCTGGAAATCATGCTACACTTGACAATGATTACAATTAGGAGGAAAGCACATGGCACAATTTAAATGGGTTTTTCCACTATTATTATTTGTTATATTCTTAAGTGCATGCGGTGATCAATATAATGGTGACTTTTCGTATAAAGTGCAGGACTTCACGTTCACAAACCAGGATGGTGAAAAAGTGAGCAAAAGCGACTTGGAAGGTGAATTTTGGGTAGCTGATTTCATATTCACCAATTGTACAACAGTATGTCCGCCAATGACGTCTAATATGGCCTCCCTTCAGGATCAACTGAAGGAAGCCGGACTTGAAGATGTTAAGCTTGTTTCATTTAGTGTTGATCCAAAAAATGATAAACCGAAAACGCTAAAGAAATATGCAAAGCAGCGTGGCGGAACCTTTGAAAACTGGGATTTGCTTACAGGTTATGATTTTGAGACAATCAAAGAGTTTTCCGTAAAGTCCTTTAAATCAGCAGTTGAACAACTCCCAGACTCAGATCAGGTTATGCACGGGACGAGTTTTTTCCTTGTCACACCGGAAGGAAACGCCATCAAAAACTATGATGGACGAAAAGCCGCGAACATGGAAAAAATAGTAGAAGATATTCAAGCCATGAAGTAAAGTGAACCTTCCTTCAGTGGGGACGCTTTTTGCCCACTGAATGGCAGTTGAACGGAATCGGGCATTTATGAGCAGCTAACTGATGTTTTTCGACGGGTTACTGACCTTTAGATGCGGGGAAATAGCTAGCGGCTGGGACAAAAATTATGTATCAAAAAATCCGATCGATGATTCAAATTCGTCAGTTAAATTTCGGATCAGTTCGGATTTTTCTTTTCGCTGTGTCTACAAGATTGTTGTTTTTGACACAAACTTTGAAAGTATATTTGAGTGCAATGATGCCGCTCCGGAAACACACTCCGCTTTCCGCGGGCGGCTGGTAAGCCCCCCTTGTGCCCGTTGTCTTGAAAGTTTTTCGGTGAAGCAGCACTCCTCGCAGCCGGTCATCATTCGTCTTTAATGTTTAACGTTTTAGTAATGCCCCGGCCTCATTTTAAATTGAATTTGAAATGATGATAAGGTACGATAGAAACACGCCAGACTATAAAGTGAAACTTCATTCAGTAGGACGCTTTTTCCCGCTGAATGTTAGTTGAACAGAATCGGGCATTTATGGGCAGTTGGCCGACGTATTTTGGCGGGTTACTAACCAGTAGATGGAAAAACATAGAAAGGAGTGTCCTCTGAATGCACAAAAAAGAAACCGTTCCACTTGATGAGCTTGCCAAGGCGCTTTTCACAATAAACCGCCACGCTAAAACAGCGTCAGATCCCAAACACCTTTATTATATCAAAAAGGAATCAATCAACCGCTTATTAAAAGAAAAGCGTGCGGAAAAAATTGGTCTGCACTTCTCCAACAATCCCAAATACAGTAACCAGCACTCAACACTTTTAGTTAAAGTGGACAAGTATTTTTTTCATATTCCCCCAACGAAAGACGACTTCAAAAAACTTGAGCATTTAGGTGAACTCGACCAAAGCTACCGAAACCCTTCAACAAAGATGTCACTTTCACAGGCCAAAAAGATAGTCTACCGTCACATAGACTGGCAGCCAGTCAAAAAAACTCAAAACAGCCGAAAAAAATATCGGTCCTCCTATTTCACGCCATCGTCACTGGGAAAAATGGACTGGCCTCCCAGTAAAACCAAACGAAGAACACGTTAAAAGCACTTGCCAGGCAAGTGCTTTTAACGTGAGGCTGGGACAAAAGTGATGAATCTAAGAAAAAATCCGATCGATGATTCAGTTAGACTTTGAATCAGTTCGAATTTTTTATAGTATAATTCGTTTCCGTCTAAACTAGTGTAGCATTTTTCCGCAGCGGTAGTTAAGATTTAACCTAACATTACACTTAAATATTCCAGTTATCATTCGCCTTTAATGTTAAACGTTTAAGTTATGTTCCAGCTCTTTTTAACGTTTGCGCTTAATCAAACAAACGAAGGAAGAATTTAGGATCCAGGGTAGTGCGTACGTCATACGCGCTTCTTTTTATTCCGGAAGGTTTGCAGCAATAAATGGATAACCCCCAGACATCCGCCAAAAAAAGCAAGACTGTGCAACGTGACCTCCAACAAAGGGATCTCGAAAACAGCTGTCAACATAATTCCTCCTAAAAGAAATACCAGGACAAGCAAACTGCTCATAACGTAGTTTAATAATTTGACTGATTTGGAAACAACGATCCATTTTATGAACGGATGAATAAGAATATAGATTGCAGTTATTCCTATCATAATAAAAATATATGCGGGATTAATCTGTTCTGGAAGCATCTGCAGTGCTTTCACTGCACCTATCCAATCCAACAAGTGCTTCACCTCTTCCCTATCAGCTTATTATCCAATATAAACCAATCAATTTCGTATTATACGTCGAAAGTCTCTGGTATAATAATAAAATAGAGGCGAAAATACCCTGGTGCCCAAGCCAGACGAGGATTACCAGACAACACACATATATCGCCGTATGTTGTTATTACTTTCTTATCAGCAGGAAGCAAAGGGGAGATACTGTTTTTGAATAAAGCATTTCTTTACATTATACTCGGTGCCGCACTCTGGGGAACGATTGGCTGGTATGTGAAGAATTTGTATGCATACGGTTTCACTCCCATGGAAGTCGTGACGCTGAGAGTGTGGTCTGCAGCGATATTATTGGTTCTTTTTTTAATCATCAGGGAGCCGAAAAAACTAAAACTGGCATCCTTTTCTGATGTGAAATATTTTATAGGGACCGGAATTTTCAGTATTGTTTTTTTCAATTTTTGCATGTTCACTGCAATTGATTTATCAACCATTCCTGTGGCCACTGCCCTGCTTTATACGGGACCGGCATTTGTTATGATATTATCATTCATATTTTTCCGGGAGCCGTTGACAAAGCCGAAAATAACAGCCCTTGTGATTACGGTCATTGGAAGTGCCCTTATTGTCGGTCTGATTCCTCTTGATTTAAATATCCTTCAGCTGACAAGCATTTTATTCGGACTGGGATCAGGACTTGGCTATGCCCTTTACAGTGTTTTCAGTAAGTTCGCATTGAAAAAATACACAACTTTAAGTATTACAGCCTACACATTTATCATAGCGGCCATCTCATTACTGCCATTCTTCCCCTACCAGGAAAAATTGCCCTTGCTAATGGAGCCGCGTGTCTTATTTTTTGCCGCAGGATTGGGTTTTCTTCCAACAGCATTCGCCTATATCATTTACACATACGGGTTGAACCAAACCGAGGCATCCAAAGCCTCAATTCTGACCACGATAGAACCGGTTGTAGCAACATTGATTGGTATATTTATTTTTCAGGAAGCTTTTACGCCAGTGCAAATGGTTGGCATGTTGTGCATTATCGGCGCAGTTATTCTTATCCAAATCAGCCCCCGTCGGGCAAAAATATCCTAAAACAGTGATATCCATCACGTCATTTTGGACAAAAACCCGTTATGATCAGGGTAAGTTCAATTTTAGGAGGTAATTGTGATGACTGAATTTACTGTTGAACATAAACCCGCTGACATCGTCAAAATTTATCCGAAGGCAAGTGATTTATTTAAGAAACGCCGCATAGATTTTTGCTGTGGCGGGGACCGGCCGCTCAGGGAAGTTTTTAAGGAACGTAAAATAGATGAATCAGCAGTGATGGCTGAACTTAATCATTCCTATCAGAATTGGCGAAAGGAAGATCATGAAGTCATTGACTGGGATGCCAAAACACCAAGTGAGTTAATCGATCATATCGTCCATAAATATCATTCTTACTTATATGAAGAATTGCCAGCACTGGGGAAATTTGTCTCAAAGATCTTTCGTGTCCATGGCAAAAATCATCCGCATTTAAAAGAGCTTCACAGGCTTTACAACCAGTTTAAGTTAGATATGGAGGAACACTCGATAAAGGAAGAAGAAGAGGTCTTCCCACTGATTAAAGAATATGAAGAAAACCCAAGTAATGAACTCTTGGAGCAAATCCACACAGCCAATGGCGGTCTGGAAAATGAACATGATGCCAGTGGTGACATTCTGAAGCGCATGCGGGAGATCACTAATGGATTCCAGCCGCCAAGTGATGCTTGCAATTCCTATCGGATCACCTATGCTCGGCTGGCAGAACTGGAGAATGATACATTCCAGCACATTCATCTGGAAAACCACGTACTGTTTAAACAATTATAGCGGGAACATAAAAAGGGAGCATTTCAGAATGCTCCCTTTTTAAGGTTGTTTTACGATAATTGATTCACTTTATCAGCGTTTCGATCGGCTGCTTTTTTATCAAGCCGTTGTTCGATCTGTTTGATTTTCTGCTCATCTTCAAGCAGTTCTTGTTTGTTTTGCTTGACCAGATCTTCAAAATTCTGATGTCTTGGTTTCATATGTGATACACTCCTTTATTAATTCAAAAAGCGACAAAATCTGACTTTTTGAATTTGTCTTAATTATAGTATACCCTATTTTTCATCATACTAATCAAAATTATTTGAACATTTTATAACACTTTCATCCGGCCGGGGTTTACAAAGGAAACTTTGGGCTGGACTATGGATTGGATCTAGAAAATATATTTAATTTTACTGATGAAATAAACGATACTTAATAAAGTTAAATAAGATAAAGTTAAATAAGGTTGGGAGATTCCGTTTCATTCCGGTGTTCACCTCGTAAGTCAGGCAAGATTAATTAAGTCTGATATTAATCCAGTGCCGAAAAGGGAAACCCGGGCAGTTTGATTTTCAATTGAGGGGATGCTATATGCGCTTGTAATCACGCATATGATATGAATACAATTAAGAGAGGTTCTCTAATCGCCTCGAATTATTTTAAGGCGATCAAAGGAAGGATGGGCTTCAAATCATTTTACTTTTTTCCGGTTATTCGTATGTTTCATAGATTCGTACAAGTTTAACAGTTTGTCCAGTTCCTGGCTGATACTAATGGCTTCCGGGCTTGTAAAGCCTTTCTCCATGGCAACATCAGCCATCTTGTTCCGCAAGTATTCGATGCGTTTTAAAAGCTTGTCTGCAGCACACATTTATTAAAAGGACACCTCCATTATAGAGCTTACTTAACTTTAGCACATTTCAACAAATAATGACAAGCTTCCAATTGAAATTTCTGGAAATTTCTTTTCTTTTGGAAGGAAGTTGAACATGTTTTAAAATGAATCATGATGAACCAAAGAAGATTGTTTAACATGAAGCAATCTTTACTAATGCAACACGGCGCATATAAAAAAATGAAAGGATGTCATCTGGTGGGGAAATCACAGAAGAAAAGTGGATTGGGAGAGTGGGCGAAACTTATCCTGGTTGCCCTCTTAATCGCCTTTTTTCTCAGATCGTTCGTCTTTGTTACGTCAGTCGTTGATGGTGAAAGTATGGAACCTGCTCTTGAAGACGGTGAAGTAGTGCTTTTCAACAAATTCACCTATTTATTTAATGATGCTGAACGAGGGGATATTGTCATTATTAACAAGCCTCGGAAAAGTTATGTGAAACGGATTATTGGTTTGCCCGGAGAAACGATTTCCGCAACCGAACAAGGATTATATATTGATGGTAAAAAATACGAGCAGTCGTTTATTACAAAAGCAAACAAAAATAGCACAGGAAATTTTGGTCCTGTCAAAGTGCCAAAAGACAGTTATTTTGTGATGGGCGATAACAGAAAACTGAGCAAAGACAGCCGTAACGGGCTCGGTTTTATAAGCAAAGAAGATGTGGCCGGCAAATCAGAGCTTATTATCCTTCCTATAGACGAATGGTCGATGACCAATTAAATTCAGAGGGTCAGACACATCCCATACCGTCTGACCCTTATTGTTATTCATTATCAAAAATACAATAGCCGATATTAAGTGCAAGCAATCCAAAACAAATGATACCAAAAGCTGTTTCCCACACTTGTTTGTACCTCCTTCTTTCGATTTATGCAATCATACTTTCCATGTCTATCATATCAATTTCACTGTCTTAAATAAAGCGAAACTTCATTCAGTGGGACGCTTTTTCCCACTGAATGTTAGTTGAGCAGAATCGGGCATTTAAGGTCAGTTAGCCGCCGTACTTTGGCGGGTTACTGACCATTAGATGCGGGGAAAAGCGAAACTTCATTCAGTGGGACGCTTTTTCCCACTGAATGTTAGTTGAGCAGAATCGGGCATTTACGGACAGCTGTCTCCCACTTCCTTCCTAGATTACTTCATAACTTAATGTGGGGGATTTGCTGACCGTTAATGCGGGGAAAAGTGAAAATATGATAAACTTAACACAAGAGAATGTAGGAGATCTTATCTATACATCCTTTGATAACCTCACCGAAAGCGGGTGTAATGATGCACCACTGTCCTTATTGTGGCACAAATGTCCGGGATAATGAATCATATTGCATAAAATGCGGAAAAAAACTTCCTGAAGATATCCATGAACGTCTTACAAACACAAAAATATTCAATAAAAACTGGTATTTTCCCATATCGATTATTGCCCTCATCCTGCTGATTTCTGTTTTTTATTATCTGTTTTTACAAGCACAGACATCGCAAGCAAAGGAATTATACAATAAAGGCGAGGAAAGTGCTATTGATGGTCAATATCAGGAAGCAAGCGAATCCTTAAAGTCCGCTCTTGAGCACAATCAGTCGTTTAAGCAGGCAGATATAGCCCTAAGCTTTGTCGAAACTGCAAAAAATGCCGAAAAAGATATGGAACAAGCGACGAAACTTCTGGAACAGCAGGAATTTCAAAAGGCACTGTCACTGATTAAAGAAGCTGAAAGCAGTTTGGTTAATTTTAACGGGGATGCAGTTACCCCATTAATCGATAAGCTGACAGAAAAGCGAAATATAATAAAACTGGAACAGCTCAAATATGAACTGAAACAGGAGCCGGACATCAGTAAATTAAAAACGCTGTTATGGGAAGGCGATGCCATTCAAACCGATGAAGCTGAGGAGATAACTGCCACTATTCGAACCCGCATTGTTGAATATACGTTTTCACAGGCAAGCGAACAATTAAATGAAAAACAATTCTCAGATGCCTTACTGGTGGTTGAAGATGGGTTAAAATATGCACCGGAATCTGAAAAACTGCAAAGTCTGAAGACCACGATTGAAAAGGAAAAGACGGCGTTTGAGACAGCTCAGCGGCAGCGCATTGAACAGGCCATCAGTTCAGCTGAGAAAGAACGGAAATTGAATGAAAATGATGCGATCGAACTCATGTCAGTCAATGTCGAAAGCGATGAGCAGGGAAAAGTGGTCGTAAAAGGAAAAGTGAAAAGTGTCGCTACCATTCCTATAAATTCCATTCTGGTTGAATATGAACTGCTGAATGATAATGAGGCCTTTTTATCAAATAAAGTGTATGTCTACCCGGACACACTTTATCCGGATGAGACCGGTGAATTTGAGTTCACCCATTTTGATATTGATCAAAACAATCAAACCGACATAAAAGTCGACAAAATCAAATGGTATACCGAACAGTAAAGCATGCAATCAAAGAGGTGGACATATGCACAAAAAAAATAGGAGACCGGTGATTATATCTGTATTGCTTGTTGCAACCGGCATAATCATTTTGACTATTATATACAATACATGGCAATCAAATCCGGTTTCAATAAACAATCCTGCGATTACAAAAATAGAATCAAATACCCGCAGCCTTGATCTGAAATCTATCATTCATAATGCCGAAAAAAGTGTTGTCCAGATAGAAGGTCAAAATGAGCAGAGCACAATCACCGGGTCCGGATTTTTATTTAATGAAAAAGGCGATATTATTACAAATGCCCACGTGGTAAAAAATGCTGACGTGATTAATGTCCGTACAGCGAACGGCCATAACTACCCTGCGGCTGTCGTTGGAACAGGCGAGGATACCGATATTGCCGTTATCCGTGTACAGCAGCTGGCCAATCAAAATGCCTTGAACATTGAATCGGAAACAAAAGCTGAAATTGGGGATGAAGTCATCGCTCTGGGCAGCCCTCATGGCTTCCAAAACACAGTAACACTGGGAATTATTTCCGGAACGGAACGCAATTTCACAGTTGATGGATTCAGCTATGAAAATGTCTATCAAATTTCCGCGCAAATAACCGAGGGTAACAGCGGCGGACCCTTGATTAACCGGGAAACCGGCAATGTTATTGGCATTAATTCGGTGGGCACAAGTGATGGAACGATCGGTTTCAGCATCCCGGCAGATGAAATCTATGAGCAAGTGACAACGTGGTCAAATGAGGCACAAAATGATCAGCTGGTGTACAAAAATGCCGACGATATCAACTCCACCGACAGCCCCGATCAGCTTATCGAGGATGCCGAGTATGTGGCAGATTACTTTTTTGAAAGCATCAGCATCAGAGATTATATCGCTGCCTACACACTGCTGGGAAGTCCCATGCAATCATCCCAGTCCTATTCAGAATTCCGTGAGGGCTATACCCACTTTATGAACCTTGAATATTCCGGCATTTCCAGCACTGTTACAGATGACAACCAAGTTAAAACCACTGTCACGGTTACAGCGGAAACTAAATCGCCGGAAAAAGAAGAAACAAACGAAGAAAAAAGCAACTATGAATTGACCATTGGACACGAAAATGACCAATTAAAAATTCTTGATATCAAGAAATCCGATGAGTAAGATAAATCGGACCGGTGCATGCCCCGATACAAGCGCCGGTCCGGTTTGCCCGCTCCCCCGGGAGAGACACTGTAAAGAGTGAAAAAAGCATCAGCCAATGATCATTTTCTCTTTTGGATAACGGTACTTCCCGCTTTTCTTATTATCTTTGAAAATAAGCAAGAAGGTAATGATCCCTACTCTTCCAATAAACATCAAAATCATAAGAACAATTTTACTGATAGTTGAAAGGTTATCAGTTATGCCGAGAGATAAACCGACCGTTCCAAATGCTGAAGTTGCTTCAAACAAGATTTCGGTCAGATCGAAAGGTTCAACAATGGATATAATAATCATTGCTGTAAATACAAATATAAACCCAATTATTGTTACCATAACAGCCTTTAAAAGGTCTTCCTCATACACTTCCCGATTGAACAGGCGAATGTTCCCCTTCCCTCTTGCATATGTAATAATGAATATAACAACCAGTGCGAATGTAGTTGTCCGGATTCCCCCGCCGGCACTGCTCGGCGAAGCTCCAATGAACATGAGTACAGACATAAACAAGTGATTCGGCTCGGACAGTTGACTGACATCCATCGTACTGAGCCCGGCGCTTCGTGTCGTAACTGATTGAAACAAGGAATAAAATAGCACTTCATGCCAGGGTTTGCCGGCAAAAAAATCGCCTATATCCAGCAGCATGATGAAAAGGGTACCTATGAGAACCAATATGAAAAAGGTCAGGGTCGTGACTTTTGTAAATAATGTAAACCGGAACGCATTGGCTCTATTCCCTTTTCCAAATAAAAATTCCTTAATTTCAACCAAAACCGGGTAGCCGATTGCCCCAAAAATAATAAGCAGCATATTGATAAACTGGACGAAGTAATCATCCTTAAACAAAACAAGAGACTGACCGGTAATATCAAAACCACCATTTGTCGTCGCACTGATCGCTCCAAAAAATCCCTGAAAATAAGCTTCTTTTGCTGTCGGGAAATACTGCAAAAAGTAAGTCCCAAGAATCAAAAAGCCAATCAATTCAATAATTAAAATAACCAATAATATTTCTTTTACTAACCGGACAATCCCCGCAAAAGATGTCTGATTTTGATCTGCCATAATCAAACGGCGTTCCTTCAATCCGATCTTTTTACCGATAATCATCCAGATAAACGTCCCGACTGCCATCACCCCGACGCCGCCCAACTGAAGAATAGCGGCAAGCATCGTAGCCCCGGTGGTACTGAAAGTTTCAGCGATCGTCAAGGTGCTCAGTCCGGTAACACTGAGTGCACTGACCGCCGTAAATAATATATCAATGAATGGAGGGTCTGCCCCATCCTGATGAGCTGCAGGGAGTGCCAGCAACGCCGTAGCCGCAATAACGGCTATAAAATAAAAAAGGAAAATCAGTTGAACCGGTGATAATTGATTTACCCATCGGAACAAGGAATGCCTCATCATATAATACCCCCTCGCACTTGCTTTATATTTTCAGCTGGCCCTGAAAAATCTTAATCACATTATAGCAGTCAACAACGATTAATGCTTCCAATTTCGGTAATTTTTAAGCCAAACTGTAAACATTGAAAGCATTGAAAAAGCCGGCGCTAATTTAAAAGCAGCGCGCCGGCTTTATTAACGTTTGATTGTGTACCATTAAAACATAAGTGAAACTGTTTTTTCCCACCGAATGGAAATAGGTCTTAGATCTGTTCTTTAAATTTATGCAGCAGTTCTTCTTCCTTATAGCCCTGTTCAATCAGCAGCTTTAACTTTTCCTTAATAATTTCTTTTCGCTGATCGACAATGGTGCCGATAAACAGAACATTCATATGATCGCCAATTTCATTAATACTTGTAATTGCTGTAATGAACGTTGCAGGATCATTACTCTCTTTTGTAATTTTAACCTCAATCATGACCTGTTCATTATGGCTGCGGAGGTTCTGAAAAAAATCGAATTGTTCCTGCTCAACATATGCTTCTATTACCCAGCGGTTTTCTTCATCTTCCCTGTTAATAATCAAACCATCGAGCAGAGGGATTGATTGTTCCAGCATATCAGCATCTTCATTATTTATTATTTTTAAAGATTTCAGCTTGAATGTTTTCACACAATCACCCCCCATTATACAGAAATGATTTTAACCGCCGATATAAGACATTTCAATTTTCTTCCGATTGCGCCGGGTCTCTTCAGTGCGTTCTTCCGAATAGCGATCTTTTCGTCTGCCCCACAGACTGGTCAGCTCTTCTTCCAATTCATTATCCGGCAATTCATCTTCGCGCATTTTATCCCGGACATCAAATCCATCTGATGCAAAAAGACACGTATAAAGCTTGCCGTCCGCCGAAAGCCTGATGCGGGTGCACGTACCACAAAAAGAATCCGTCACAGAGGAAATGACACCTATTTCTCCCTCACCGTCTTTATAACGGTATCTGGATGCTACCTCGCCGTAATAATTTTCCTCAGCTGGCTCAATTGGCATCTCCTGATTAATTGTATTAACGATGTCTTTTTTGGAAATGACATTTTTAAAATCCCAGCCATTATGATTGCCGACATCCATGAATTCAATATAACGCAAAATGATATCTTTTCCCTTGAAATAGCGAGCCATCGGTAAAATCTGGCTGTCATTCATTCCTTTTTTGACAACCATATTAACTTTCACGCCAAGCCCGGCTTTTTTGGCAGCCTCGATTCCCTTCAATACGGGATTGGACCCGACACCTCTGTCGTTAATCGATTTAAATACGTCATCTTCAATCGCATCGAGACTGACATTGACCCGTTTCAGTCCTGCAGCTTTAAGCTTATCAGCCATCTTTGACAGCATGACGGCATTTGTCGTTAATGCAATATCTTTTATGCCCGGGATGGCTGCCAGATCAGCAATTAATTTATCGAGGTTTCTGCGCATCAAAGGTTCCCCGCCGGTGATGCGGATTTTTTCGACACCCAGCTTTGCAAACACTTTAGCAAGCCGAATGATTTCGTCAAAGCTCAATAACTCTTTTTCCGACAAAAACACATAATCCTCGCCGAATATTTCTTTCGGCATGCAATAGGTGCACCGGAAGTTACACTTGTCAATCACCGATATACGCAAGTCTTTAAGTACTCTTCCGAAGTGGTCTTTTATTGGTGCTGATTCACTTTGCACAACAACCTCTCCTTTATCTCTATCTATATAGCCTTAAATTCGCGCTGACCCTGTTGATCATCAAGTAACAATACTTCCACTTCATCGCCGGCATTAAATCCGCGGGTTCCCCCTGGGAGCACCATCAGGCCGGTTGTATGTGCCAGCGATGTGACAACATTGGATTTATCCATCCCAGCCAGATTAGCATGCAACCGGCCGTTTTCATATGTTAAATAACTGCGGACAAATCGGGTGAATGGGTTCGGTTTTGGGAAATCATCCGCAAGTGTTGCCTTAACCCTTCGCAGAAAAGCATGCTCGCTGTGTAAATAATACTGTAATACAGGTCTGACGAACAGTTCAAAACCGACGTAGCATGCGGAGGGATTGCCCGATAAGCCATACAGGATTTTTTGCCCATTTGTCGCGACAGTCGTGACACTTCCTGGACGCATCGCCACCTTGTTGAAGAGAACATCAGCTCCAAGTTCTTCATAAATGGCGGGCATTAAATCAAAATCACCAACCGATACGCCTCCGGTGGTAATCAGGATATCAACTTCTTCCAATGCCTCATTTATCATGTTGTAGCTGGCGTCGAACTCATCTTCAAGTTTCCCGATATATTTATAGCTGGCACCTGCTCTGATTATTTGGGATGCAATCATATAAGCATTGGAATTGCGGATTTTGCCTGGCTGCAGTTCCTCCCCCACATCCAGTAATTCGGTACCGGTTGCAATCACACCGATGACCGGTTTCCTGGCAACATTTACCTGACTGTAGCCAAATGTTGCCAAGACCGCTTTGACGCCGGGGCTAATAATGGTCCCCTTCTCTATCAGTTTTTCACCTTCTGCAACTTCCGAACCTTCGCCGATGATATTCTGACCCGAATCCATGGTTCGTTTTATGGACATAAAGGAATGATTATCTTTTTCATACGTCTGACATATTTCAAACATGGCAACGCAATCTGCGCCATCAGGGATCTTAGCTCCGGTCATAATTCGTGTTGCTTCACCTTTATGTAAGCTTTTTTCCGGAACCTGCCCTGCCCCGATATGTTCAACAACTTTAAATGACACCGGGTTATTCCGGTTTGCTTCCGCCGTATCCGCTGAACGAAGCGCAAAACCATCGTATGGTGACTTGGGAAATGGCGGCACAGGATGTTTCGCAACGATATCTTCTGCCAGTCTTCTATTATCACAATCATTTATGGAAACATGTTCTGTTTCTCCTGCTATTCGATGTTTCCATACATGGTTAATCGCGTCTTCAACCGCAATCGGTTTTCGCATCTCTGCCATCTGCCATCAACCTTCCATAAATGTATGTACTATCAGTTTAACAAAAGTGACAGAAAATTGATATCATGAGAATTGATGGTCACGAAATGTTCAGGGAGTTTTGAACAGCCTTTGTAAGAATTCCCAGTATCAAAAATCACCAGGGCTGGTGTGTTTTTTCTTAATAGGCCCCATTACGCATCTTTTTTTAGTATAATGATACAAAGTGAAACTTCATTCAGTGGGATGCTTCTCCCCCACTGTTGGTTGAACAGATTCTGACATTTACGGGAAGTTAGCTGCCGTTTTCCGGCATGCAATTGACCGTTAGACGCTGGAAAAAATACAGTGAATTTAAGGGGGTGTGGATATGAAGAAGATGACAGCTATTTTCGCTGTGATACTATTTCTGGCTGCCTGTACTGAGGAGCCGGTAATCGTCAAATCAAACTCCCCACCGGAAGATCCCGATCAGGAACCGGAAATTGTGGAGCAGGAGAGTGACGGTGATGAGGAAACGGATGAATTTATCGAGTTTGCGCTCCCGGAAGAAGAGATCATGGTTAATCTGAAGATGGTCCCAATCCTTAACAGTTATTTACAGACAATGCAAGACCGGCAACAGGCAATTGAAGAAATGAACCTGAATCGCATAAATAGTGGAAATCAAAACCATTATATACTTGAATTTTCCTGTCATGGCATGCAATGCTCCTATTTATTACTTGATCAAACGGAAGAAAACAGAGCCTTTTTAATTGCCGATTTGGCTAAACTGTTTCAAACGACAATTTCACCAGATAAGACAAAAGTTTTGTTTCATTTTAACAGAGAACAATCATCGCAGCCCCCTTACTCTGACATTGTTGTGATGGACCTGGAAAAGTGGGAGCCTGCCACCCTTTACAGCCAAACAAGCGAAGAGAACGTACTGGATTATACAAGGCCGATTCTAGCTGTTGAATGGAATGAGGATAATACCATTTCCGCAACAGTTCCCGATCTGACCGCACCCTCCCCGGAAACTCTGGAACAATGGGAAAATAGCGAAAAGCCAACAACAAAGATTGAGTTCACATTAGGTGCATCTGAGGATAGTCAGTAAAAAAGCATCCTGCCATTTAACGGATGCTTTTCCTATTGGAAGGTCAGTTTCTTTTGATGGGTGATTTTCATTTGTTCACCATCAGCAACGAACCGAGCCTCGCAAAATAATGTATAAATGCCTTTCCCTGGTGTTTCAAACGTTTTCGAACCCTGTGGATGATAACTGTTTCCCGTACCTAACGTGCTCGAAACAGTTTTCCCGGTATAATCATGATTGGATTGCTTGAATGATACCGAAACAAGCGGTGTCTGGTGTTTGATTTCAACAGATTCATCCCCGACATACTGAATTGCCCTGAACACCTGAAAACCTCCGTCTGCAGGCTCTGCCCGAATATGTAAAACAAAATCATCTTCCTGTATCTGACTTGTTTCATTGCCAGCCAGCTCTGCATCGGCTTTCCCGTTAAACCAGCAGAAGATAACGGCCGTGACGATAAATGCCGTCCCAATAAACACAATGACCCATTTTTTCATCCGCATCTCCCCCTTGCTAATATGACGATTTGACCCGTCAAAAAGTTCCACATGATTTTTAAAAAGGTAAAAAATAGTAAGCATAATTAATGGCAATCATTAAAATTATAAATAGTGAAGTGCATAGAAAAAAATCAATCCGTCATTGGAACTAAATTTTTCTATTTACTTGGTATAAAGGAATTTCCCGAATTTAAGGAGGATTAATCACCATGACCGTTTCATCGCAGGTTAAACAGACCATTGCCGGTTTGAAGAGTGCACAGGCGAGCTTTGAACAATTCGCACTTCAGACAGAAAACAAACAAGCGAAGCAGCTTTATCAGGATGCAGCCCAACAGACGCAATCCATATTGCAGACTGTCGAACCGCGTGTACAGCAAATAGAGCAGGAAGAACCACAATACAAAGGATTTTAACTGGACGAGGTTGGCGGATTCAGCCAACCTCGCCGTTATGGAGACATACGATGAAAACATTGCAAATTCTGCTGACACTGATGGCACTGATTTTCCTGATAAGCTGTTCACCCGGCAATAATACATCCCAAAACAATCAAGATGTCAATTTCAATAAAATTTCAACCAGCGGATCCATTGACCAAACTGCTGCGAACCAGGCAAAAGAAAAGGTGAGCAGGCATGATTCGGTCACTGCCGTTAATGCCGTCAATACAGACAAGAAATTAATCATTGCCTTTGAAATTGAACATAACAAGCGGTTCCAATTAGCTGACATAGGCAAGAAAATACAAAAAGAAATGGAAAAAAAATTCTCCGGCCATAAAGTTGAGGTTTCAACTGACAAAAGACTGGTTTTCGATATCAGTAAACTTGAAGAAAGAATAGCCCGGAATGATATATCAAGCAAAAACTTAAAAAAAGAAGTCAACCGTCTCATTAAGCTAATGAAGGACAAAACGTAAAGGTGTGAGGAAGTATGGCAGATAAAAAAAAGAAGAATTTACCGCCAAATACACAAAGGTATCAATCCTTTGCGAAAGACAGGGAAGTAAAACGTCCACTGCTGAAAAACTGTATCAAGGCTTTTCTGATTGGTGGTTTTATTTGTTTTATCGGCCAGATCATTTCCACCGTGTATATATATTTTTTTGGTTTTACGGAACAGACAGCAGGCAATCCGACAGTCGCTACCCTCATTTTTATCACGATGTTTTTAACGGGATTTGGGGTATATGACCGGATCGGGCAATTTGCAGGTGCCGGATCTGCAGTTCCTGTAACCGGTTTTGGCAACTCTGTCATTTCTGCTGCAATTGAGCACCGATCAGAAGGGTTTATCTTAGGTGTCGGCGGTAATATGTTCAAGCTGGCCGGCCCTGTCATCGTATATGGAGTTTTTTCAGCATTTGTCATAGCCTTAATTAAAACGATTTTGATTCAATGGGGTGGCTTATAATGTTAACCGGACACCGCACCTGGATTTTTAAAAATGAACCTGTCATTATTTCAACGGGAACTGTCGGCGGGCCGTTTGAAGCTAATGGCAATATTCCGGATGCATTTGATATCTTGCACGGTGATATGTGGCTTAAGCAATCATCCTTCGAAAAGGCACAGCGGACATTAATGGAAGAAGCAAGCCAGGTTGCCGTTAAAAACAGTTTGATTCAAAAAGAACAAGTGAAATTTTTTATAAGCGGGGATTTAATCAATCAGATAACCCCGAGCAGTTTCGCAGCCAAAACACTTGATTTGCCATACTTTGGACTCTTCAGTGCCTGTGCAACATCAATGGAAAGTCTTGCTCTCGCTGCTTTCATTATAAATGGTAATGGCGCCGATTATATCTTAAGCGGTACTGCCAGCCATAATGCCGCAACGGAAAAACAGTTCAGATACCCGACAGAATACGGCGGACAAAAGCCCCCGACAGCCCAATGGACAGTAACAGGGGCAGGGTGTGCATTGGTTGCGAAAAACGGTGACGGCCCGAAAGTGACATCAGCAACCATTGGCAAAGTTGTCGATATGGGCATTTCTGATCCGTTCAATATGGGTGCTGCCATGGCACCGGCTGCAGTTGATACAATTGAAACGCATTTAAGAGAACGGAATGTTGACCCGACGTATTATGATTTAATCATTACGGGCGATCTCGGCCATATCGGCCGCGAAATTTCTATGGATATGCTGCAGGATAAAAACATCAATATAACCGATGAAATGTACCGGGACTGTGGTTTGACCATCTACCGTGAGGGTCAGCCGGTTCTCGCAGGTGCAAGCGGCACTGCCAGTTCAGCGGTCGCTGTTTATGGTCATTTTTTAAAGCTGTTGAAGGAAAAGCAATTAAAACGTATTCTCGTCGTCGCAACCGGCTCACTTCATTCACCATTAAGTGTTCAGCAAAACGATTCCATCCCTTGTATTGCACACGCAGTCTCGATTGAGTCAGGAAGTGATAAGCCATGATTTTTTTATGGGCATTTGTTGTCGGCGGCACGATATGTGTCATCGGTCAAATTCTTTTTGATGTTTTTAAGCTGAACCCAGGTGTAACACTGACCATTTTTGTGATCACAGGGGCGATTTTAGATGGTCTGGGGTTATACGATCCGTTAATCGATTTTGCCGGCGCGGGCGCAACTGTCCCGATAACGAACTTCGGGAATCAGCTTGTCCACGGTGCCATGCAGGAGGCGGAACAGCACGGCATTATCGGTGTAGTCACCGGGATTTTTGAGGTAACAAGCGCCGGTATCTCAGCTGCCATTATTTTTGGTGTCATCGGTGCGATTATTTTCAAACCGAAAGGATAGGATTACTATGACGGTCAGCTCACAGGTAAAAGGATGTTTTTCATCCATCAAAAGCGCTGAAGCAACACTAGAGACCTTAGCAGCAAAAACAAATGACCAAGAAGCCGAACAGATCTTTAAAGAAGTTCAAAACACGTTAAAAACGGTTCAACTTGACTTGGAAAATCAGGTCCTGTACCTGACAAAGGAAGAACCGCAATATAAAAGTTAAGCAACCGACCGGGCAACAAGGATGAAATTTTTGCCTAAACAATAAAGAAAAGGATGGATATCATGCCAGGCTGGCTTGAAGTAGTGGTTCGTTCAGTTGTCTTTTTAATTGTCTTGTTTGTGATAACGAAAGCACTTGGCAAAAAACAGATGTCTCAACTGGATATTTTTCAATATATCACCGGAATTGTTATCGGCAGTATCGTCGCTATACATGTGACTGATTATACGACCAATGCTGTACATGGATTTCTGGCGCTGGCAGTCTGGTTCCTGATTACAGTAACGATTGAATATACTGCACTGAAAAGTAAACGATTCCGCAACTTAGTTCAGGGTAAGGGTACCGTGCTTATTCAAAACGGGAAGATTATGGAAGACAATTTGAAGAAAGAACGATTCACCACGGATAATTTGCTTGAGGAATTACGCAATAATAAGGTTTTCAATGCAGCTGATGTCGAGTTTGCCGTTCTGGAACCGACAGGCAAATTGAATGTACTTCCTAAAAAGGAGCATCAGCCGATAACGCCCAAAATAATCGGTACGCAAGTTGCACCTGAAAAAGAACCCCAGACGGTCATTATGGATGGCCATGCACTATTGGAACCTTTGGCTAACGCTTCGCTAAACACAAATTGGCTGGAAACAGAACTGGATAAAATGAATGTCAGTATCGAAAACGTTTTTCTCGGACAGGTCGACAGTGACGGGCAATTAACCGTCGATTTGTATGATGATAAACTTGCTGTTGCCCAACCAACAGAAAAACCGCTGCTTCTTGCTTCGATGAAAAAATGTCAGGCCGACCTTGAATTATTTGCCCTGGAAACAGAAAACCAGGATTCCAAACTGCTGTATCAAAAAAACAGCGAGCGAATGCAAGAGGCCATTGATAAAATAACGCCGTACTTACAATAAGCTGCGGCGTTTTTTGATGTACCAGGAAAAACATTTCGCCTTCTGCTGATTCCGCTGCTCTGCTGTCGATATGTTTGGCTCTTTTGTTGATATTTCTCTTCTTCTGTTGATTCACTTGCTCTTCTGTCGATTGTTTTCTTCTTCTGTTGATTCACTTGCTCTTCTGTAAGCGGGGGTCTGAACCGAAGCTGCAGAAAAATGAGAGACTCCTGCGGGAAAGGAACAGTCTGAAGACCCGGGAACGAACAATAGTGAGTGAGGAGAGTGAAAACGTTCCCCGCGGAAAGCAAGTATTTCTCCGCAGAAACGATTCAGCACTAAGCCCCTGTAATTCTACTCAAAAGGTACATCGCAGTTTTTCCCGCATGTAACGGAAGCTAACCTCCACAAAGCTGGGGATAAGTGTCCGTAAATGTCCAATTCTGTTCAACTAACATTCAGTGCGAAAAGCGCACCATTGAATGAAGTTTCACTTATAACAGCCGCGCAACAAAATTTACGAAAAAAGCCGAAAGAAAAAAGCCCCCCCATCACAGAGGGTCCGGTTATTTTTTATTCACTGATCTTTAATGCGACTTTACCGAACTGTTTGCTTTCTTGGAGATAATTCATGGCATCGTGTGCCTCGTTCAAAGTAAACGTCCGGTCAACGATTGGATGGATTTGATATTCCTCAACCAATTCCAGCATGGCACGGAGCTCTTCCTGACTTCCCATGGTGGAGCCGATCAACTTGTACTGACCATAGAAAAATTCACGCAGATTCAATTCAATTGTATCTTCTGTCGTCGCACCGAACGTAACGATACGACCGCCTTTTTTCAACACTTCCAGCGATCGGTTAAATGTTGCCCGTCCCACAGTGTCAATCACGATATCAATCGATTCCTCTTTAATTTCCGCCGGCCAATCGCTGTTCGTATCCAAAGCTCTGTCAGCACCAAGTTCCAGTGCCTGTTTCTGTTTCTCCTCGCTTCTGGAAGTAACAATCACACGCGCCCCGGCCTGTTTGGCAAACTGAATCAGATAAGTTGCCACACCACTGCCAGCACCGGGCATGAACAGCGTTTCACCTTCTTGTATGTTTCCCTTAGTAAACAATGCGCGATATCCGGTCAGCCCGGACAGTGCGAGCACCCCGGCCTCTTCCCAGGACAAATGTGCTGGTTTTCGTTCGACCTGTTCCGCTGGAAGTACAATATATTCAGTGAATGTCCCATTATCCGGCATGCCCAAGATATCAAATTGTTCCGGTGGTGCTTCACTGTTTTCGTACCAGCCAAGTGAAGGGTTTATAATCACTTCATCGCCGACTGAAAATTCGGAGACACCCTCCCCTATGGCTTCAATCACACCGGCACCGTCAGAACCAAGGATGAGCGCACCGGCATCTTCCCCTCTGCGTCCGGGCACAGCAAGATCCCTTCGATTCAGGCCCGCCGTCCGGATGGAAACGGCAACTTGGCCATGATCGGCAAATGGCTCGTACATGTCTTTCAGTTTCAATTCCCCATTTTCATGCACAAATGCTTTCATCTACTACCCCTCCAAGTAATGATTACTGAATGCTTCTAGATGCTGTTTCTCAGTTATATCGTGTGGAAACAATGGAACATAGATTTTTTCCTGTTCTGCAAATGTTTCTTCAATCATATCCAAATATTGCTGTTCATGTTCCTTCCGCTTCAGTAGAAATTCACCTTCAGCATTGTCAGGCAACAGTTTATTTATGATCAATGTTTTCACATGCAGGTGGTATTGATCAAGCAGTTTGATTGCTTTTTCCGTTTCCACAATCGGAAGACGTTCCGGGTTGATAACAAAGGCAAAACCCGTAATACTGCCGTCCAGCAGTATTTCCCTTGCTTTGGAAAACCGGTCCTTCCGCACTTTCAATACATCATAAATCGGATCTTCGACAGGATCACCATCATTTAGCAGCTGGGTATAATTTTCATTTGTTTTCTGCCGTTTTTTCAGCATGCCTTCAATCCATACACCCATCAATTCCGGGAGCGACAACAGCCGGATGGTGTGCCCGGTTGGTGCCGTGTCAAAAATAATCTTATCGTAATGATCACTCTCTTCCAATATGATGGAAATCAGTTTATCAAATAATGCCGCTTCATCTGCACCCGGTGAGGCTTTAGCGGTATCAAGCTGCCGGTGCACTTCCTCCATCATACTCGAATGCACAACGTTTTTTATATTTTCTTTGACCCCTTTAATATATTCTTCCGTTTCAATGGCCGGATCAATTTCGAGCGCGGCGAGATTCTCTGAAATGTCCGTTATTTTGCCTCCGATCGATTCATCGAATATATCCCCCAAATTGTGAGCAGGATCAGTGGAAATTAAAAGCGTCCGGTTCCCATCTTTAGCGGCTTTCCAGGCAATTGCCGCAGCCGAAGTCGATTTTCCGACACCACCTTTGCCGCCAACGAAGATAATTTTTTTGTCTAAAACCTGCATCTCAAGACTCCCTTTCTCTCAGCTGCAGTTCCGGCTTTCTCAGACAGTGCTTGCTAACAGCATCTGATGCCGGTCAGCGGTGATTTATCCATTCCCATACGCAAATGCCAGTCATGAAAATCTTCAATCATATACGGATATAATTCAAGTGTATAATAATAAACCGGATTCGGGATACCGATCATTTCCGAATATAAAAGCAATAAAAATAAATCATCCTGATCACGCAGTTCTCTGGCGACTTCCTGGCGATGCGGCATACTTAATACTTCTTCATAGAACGCCACAAGTTTCTTCAGCTGTTCAAACATGATCTCCCCCCTTTATCCAGTGAATTTTCAATCGGGAAGGGACCAGCTAAGGTGCCTGATCCCTCGTCTTCACTATTTTGTGTTTTCATCCAGATCCCCCGACGAATTGCGTGTTAATGTGCTGAATGCTGTCAGAACAATCCAGACCGCAAAGACAAATATGATGGAACCGAGAACAAACAGCAGCATTTTCGGATCGCTTCCGAACCAGGACCATTCAAACAACACTTGTTTAAACATCGCCCACAATGTCATAAACATCACAAAGATCATTGGAATCAATGTCACCAAATAGTTGCTTCCCCGTTTTTTAAGCCAAATAGATATGAGCAGCAGACTGATACCGGCCAAAAGCTGGTTGGATGTACCAAATAACGGCCAAAGCAGATAGCCTCCGGAGCCAAATCCCTTTGACCCTTCAGGCATCAATACCAGGATAGCACTTGAAATAACCGCAACAGATGTTGCTACATGTGTTTTGGTCAGCGCAGGCACTTTATATTCAGTTCCCAGTTCAGCAATGATATAACGCATTAGTCTTACGGACGTATCAAGGCTTGTAGCTGCAAAACTGACCACGATAATCGATACAATTGTAGCAGCAATATCTGCCGGAATCCCTAATCCGGAAGCCAATACACTTGCCCCTTCAACAAAGACATTCAAACCCGCCTCGTTAGCTGCCGTAAAGCTGCTGTACGTTCCAAAAAACTCATCCGTGGTGCCAAAAAATGTGACGACCGCCAGAGTGGAAATAAGCGCGAGTGAACCTTCACCGACTGCTCCGAAATAACCAACAAAACGTGCGTCAGTTTCCTTATCAACCTGTTTGGAAGATGTACCGCTTGACACCAGTCCGTGAAAACCTGATATAGCACCACATGCAATTGTGATGAATAACAGCGGGAACCATGATGTATCAGCGCCTGGGTTTGTAGCTGGTGCGGTGATCTCCGGGTTGGTAAACAGTAAACCTAAATATAAAATGGCAAGCCCGACCACAAGCTGGTGTGAATTAATAAAGTCTCTCGGTTGAAGAAGTTTCCAGACCGGCAATGTCGACGCAATATAAACATAGACCATTAAAATCAGGATCCAAATGAAAAAAGCGCTATTGACGGCACCGAGTCCGAATATACCGGCACTTCCTTCACCGCCAAAGTATGAAACCAAATCAATCTGCAGGAAACCAACGCGGCTGGCAAGGACAGCTGCCAGATACATTACAGCAAGTGCAATGACAGACGGCAGAAGCATTTTTGTTTTACCCTTATACACCGCATAACCAATCCAAACTGCCAGTGGTATTTGGATAAATACCGGCAGAACGCTC
Organism: Lentibacillus sp.; assembly: GCF_035301675.1. Taxonomy (NCBI): domain Bacteria; kingdom Bacillati; phylum Bacillota; class Bacilli; order Caryophanales; family Bacillaceae; genus Lentibacillus; species Lentibacillus sp. The sequence goes on from NZ_DATGTT010000047.1 coordinate 161,723, forward strand.
GCCGGAAAAGAAACAAACAGATTGGCAATGACCCAGGCAAATACGGCGTTTACCATTAACACGAGAATAAGAATGATGAATAAGAACAGAATCTTAGCCCGCTGCCCAATCAGTTTATTAGCCAGCGTACCGATTGATTGCCCTTTATTGCGGATTGAGATTGCCAGTGTACCGAAGTCATGGACCCCCGCTGCAAAGACGGTGCCCAGAATCACCCACAAAAGTGCGGGCAGCCAGCCCCAATAGACAGCTATAGCCGGACCAAGAATCGGTGCTGCACCGGCTACCGAAGTGAAGTGGTGGCCCCATAATACAAACTTGTTTGTCGGGACAAAATCCACCCCGTCTTTATATCGGTGTGCCGGTGTAACATAATCCGGATCAAGACGGAATATCTTCTCCGCTATAAACTTGGAATAATAACGATAACCCAGTGCAAAAACAGCAAGACCAATAATTGCAATTAAAATACTATTCACTTTCCCTGCCTCCCTTTGGTTTCGGAAGATTCTGAACACAGAACCCTCCAGTGCATGGTATGTATTATTGACTGTGACTAATACAACTCTATTTTATTTTAATTACAGTTAAAAGTAAATATTGTGAATTCTTTTTCTTTTAAAAATTGCCCCCGGCAGCGATACTGAACGCTGCCGGGGGCAATCATGGCTATTCTTTTCCCATGCCGCGCAAAAATTGGAGCAGCATAGTGATACTTCGGTTAATTTCAGGATCTTTTAATGCTTTTATCAAATCCATATATGATGTTTTTTCCATTGCTTCTGAAGCAGCTGCTTCCCTCACACCGTGATTCAACCGGCCGGCAAATGTCTGCAGATCCTCCATATTCATATCACCCAACAGCAACAACAGATTTGTCAGGTTTTCCAGTATACTTGAATACTGTGGCTTGTTCAGCTCCCGCATTACATACTCCAATGCATCTTCACGATGTTTGACAAATGCGTTCACCATATCCAGTGTCCCGCTTTGATTCAGGGCTTCCAGCAAATCGATCCCTTTTAAAATCGCTTCCTTATTTTCACTGACTGACTTTACGACCTCATCAAGGTTCCTCCCCCGAATGGTTTCTTCAGATACCTCCATGCGCTTAATCCTGGAAATTTGCTCAGCCATTCTGCTTCACCTGACTTCCCGGGAATTCATAGTCGTTTCGTTCCCATTTCCGCTCAGGCTGTACACCGATTTGCGGCTGCGGATTCCCCCGCCGGTAATTATTTGGCGGAAGAGGACTTTTTCCTTTTTTCTTGATGACTTCCATTTTGACGGCTATTTCTTTGAAAGCAGGTGTATTCGTATCTTTATCAACACTATTGTCGGTTAAGTAATTGACGGCTGTCCTGCCATTATCATTTAACGGTAAATACAATTCCTTGCCGCTGACTCTGTCTGTAATGTGCACCGGCCCGGTCACCTCACCAGCTTCCGATATCAGCTTAACTTCAGCACCTTCGTTGATGCCACGCTCCTTCGCAAGCTCGGGCGCGACTTCAATAAATGCACTCGGCATTTTACTCGAGATTGCTTCTGATTTATAAGTCATATTGCCTTCATGAAAATGTTCGAGCACTCTTCCATTATTGACATGAAGATCATATTCATCGTTTGTATCATACATAAGTTCATAATCCAGTGGATAGAGTTTCGCTTTATGATCATCAAACGGAAATCCGTCAGTGAACAGGAGTGGTGTATCGGTGCCATCTGCGGCAACCGGCCATTGCAGACTATTATAATCGGTCATTCTGTCATAACTGACACCTGCAAATAATGGCGCAAGTGATGCGGACTCATCCATAATGTCAGATGGACTGTTATATCCCCACTCAAAGCCGAGCCTCGCTGCCAAATCCATGATGATCGCCCAATCCGGTCTGGAATCGCCGACAGGATCAAGAGCTTGATATAGACGCTGGATCCGCCTTTCCGTATTTGTAAACGTCCCTTCTTTTTCAAGGCTTGGAACAGCAGGTAAAATAACATCGGCATATTTCGCTGTTTCCGTTAAAAACAGGTCCTGAACCACGAAGAATTCCAACTTTTCAAAAGCAGCTGTCACGTAATTGATATTGGCATCAACAATCCCGGTGTCCTCACCAAGGACATACAGTGAATCTAGCTCTCCTTCATGAATCGCCCCAATCATTTCATGGTTGTCTTTTCCGGGGTCTGCTGGAATGTCCACACCCCATGCATCTTCATACCGCTTTCGGACATCATCGTCAGCAACTTTTTCATAACCCGGGAAAAAATCCGGCATACTTCCGAAATCACTGCATCCCTGAACATTATTATGACCGCGCAGTGGATAAGCACCGGTTCCATTCCGCATATAATTGCCAGTGACCAGCAGCAGATTGGAAATGGCTGTGCTTGTATCACTGCCAAGCTGGTGCTGTGTTACCCCCATCGCCCAGCAAATCGCCAGCTTATCGACACTGGCAATTTGCTCGGCAATTTGTTTCAGTTCATCTTTGGAAATGCCTGATAATTCCTCAGCATATTCTAATGTGAATTTTTCCAGGGATTCTTTGTACGCATCAAAATCGTTTACCCACTTGTTAATAAATTCACGGTTTTCCCAGCCCTGATCAATAATGTATTTCGTTACCGCCGACAGCCATACGAGATCTGTGCCGCTTTTCGGCTGAAAGAACTTATCAGCACGCTGTCCCATTTCATGTTTCCGCAAGTCAAACACATACAGCTTCTGTCCGAATAATTTTTGTGAGCGTTTAATCCGTGAGGCCAGTACCGGATGAGATTCTGCTGTGTTGGACCCGATTGTGATGACCATATCGGCTTCTGCAATATCATCAATCGAACCGGAGTCGCCGCCATGTCCGACTGTGCGGAAAAGCCCTTTCGTTGCAGGTGACTGACAATAGCGCGAGCAATTGTCCACATTGTTAGTGCCAATCACTTGACGTGCCAGTTTCTGCATGGCGTACGATTCTTCGTTGGTAGCCTTTGATGAAGCAATAAATCCTAAAGCGTCTGAACCTTTTTCAGTTTTAATGTCAGCAAAGCGCTTTGCTGTATACTCCAGTGCTTCATCCCACTCAACCTCGACAAAAGAGTCTCCTTCACGGATCAGCGGTTTTGTCAGCCGCTCCTCCGAGTTCACGTAATCCCAGCCAAACTTCCCTTTCACACATGTTGAAATACCGTTTGCAGGAGAATCCTGCTGCGGCTCGACCTTCAATACTTTACGATCTTTTGTCCAGACGTCAAATGTGCATCCGACACCACAGTATGTACACACGGTCTTGGTTTTTTCAATGCGCTCCTCACGCATTGATGCCTCTGTGTCGGAAACAGCAAATAACGGTCCATAACCAGGTTCCGCCTTCTTGGTTACTTCAATCATGGAACGCAGCAATCCCGGCTCATGATCAGTCATATAACCTGCCTCTCCAACCATTGGCGTCTCGATCAGCGCATTACACGGACAGACGGTTACACATTGCCCGCAGCTGACACATGAAGACTCATCGATTGGGACATCATTATCCCAGACGACACGCGGTTGTTCACGCTCCCAGTCAATCAGCAGCGTTTCATTCACCTGAACATCCTGACAGACTTCCACACAACGTCCGCACAGGATGCACTGATCGGGATCATAACGGTAAAAAGGACTTGAATCATCGATATCATAAGGCTTTGGCTCAAACGGCCGTGACTGGTGTTCAAGACCAAATTCCGCCACCGTATTATGAATTTCGCATGTTCCATTATTGTAATCACAAACAGTACAATACATTTCATGATTTTCGAGAATACGATCAAGTGCTTCCTGCTGCGCTGCATTGACTGGTTCGATTTCAGTATTCACTTCCATGCCGGCTTCAACGGTGGTTCCACAGGCACGTACAATCGATTCATCCACTTTAATCATACACGTGTCACATGTCTGTATGGGACCAAGTGATTCATTGTAGCAGATTTGCGGTACAAATTTACCTGTTGTGTTAATTAGATCAAGCAGATTCTGCCCGGGAGCTGCCAGGTATTCTTCCCCGTCAATCGTAACCACGACATGTTCCTGATCCTGCATTTTATCCCCTCCAAAAAATATGATGAATCCCCTTACAAAAGCGCGTATAATCTAATTTTATCCGATGAATATATATTTTTATATTTTTTAAATATTATAACATATCAATGAAAAAGAAAAAGCAAAACACTTTTTAAAGACAGTTCATATCTTTTAAAAAACAATTAAACCTAGGTTCTGTTTGACTTAAAAATTTGAAGCCTGTGACTTATCCATATTCAATTTTTCTTCTTTCATTTTCCGCATTATGACTCTTATCCAAAGCGAAATTAATAGGGAAATAACATGCATTACGCCAAATATAATCAATACCAATTGATAGCTATTTGTATTATCATAGATCAATGACAGCAGCATTGGCCCGACGACACCTGCAACCGCCCAAGCAGTTAAGATATAGCCATGTATTGCACCAAGCTGTCTGGTACCGAATAGGTCACCGATATAAGCCGGGACCGACGAAAACCCTCCGCCATAGCAAGAAACAATAGCATACACGAAAATTTGAAATAAAATGACCGATGTTATAACCGGAAGTAAAAAGTATGAGACAATCCCGATAATAAAAAATATGGTGTATACATTCGGTCTTCCAATATAATCCGAAACAGCAGCCCATCCGAGTCTGCCTGCACCATTGAACAGCCCCATTATCCCTACCATTGTTGCAGCTGTAACAGCGGACATTCCAGTCATTTCCTGCCCAATTGGGGATGCAACCGAGATGATGGCAATACCTGTCGTAACATTAAGAAATAACATCATCCACAACATCCAAAAAGGTTTTGTTTTAATTGCCTGATTGGCAGTCATTTGCGAAAGATCCGCATTTTCATTCTTCGCGTCATCAGCTTCTTCATCCCTCATTCCTCGGGGTTTCCATCCTTCAGGAGGCGGAGCCAAATATTGTGATGCAGCCATCATAATGACGAGATAGCTTGCTCCCAAAATATAAAACGCATTTGATATCCCTACTGAACTGACCAAAGCCTCTCCTGCAGGACCACTGATCAGCGACGCAAAACCAAACCCCATAATAGCAAGTCCTGTTGCCAGCCCCCGGTGATCAGGAAACCACTTTACAAGCGTTGATACTGGTGCTATATAACCGATACCAAGTCCAATTCCGCCGATGATACCATAAAAAAAATACAATAAGGTCAGTGATTCAAAAGCAGTCGCAAGCCCTGTACCCATGACACCTGCTCCAAAGAACAAAGCAGATAACATACCGGATATACGAGGTCCACGTTTCTCAACAAACTTTCCCATGAAAGCTGCTGAGAACCCCAGCAAAAAGATGGCAATACTGAAGGCTAATGAAATCTGGCTTGTGCTCCAGCCAAACTCATTAGCCATTGGGTTTGTAAATACACTCCACGCATACGCTGAGCCTATACAAATATGTATGCCAACCCCTGACAAAGCAATCAGCCAACGATTTTTCACTTTCTCCATGCTACCCCTCCCAAATTTATGTAATCGGTTACAAAATACCCCCAAAAATTTATATTCAAATCCATCATGCTTACAATCATATTTTCGTAATACATCATCTATTCAAAAATATTTAAAAACAAACTATCATGTATAATTAAGCATGTCAAACTTTTCCGAACACATGAAAAGGCATCCTGTAAAGAATGCCTTTTTCAATGCGCAGTTTTAGAATAATTTCCCTTGCCGATAAATGATGGTGGAAATTTTCATCACTGCATGAATATAACAATTTTGTCTAAGCGGGAACGGGTCGCCATAGAATTCAGGAAAAATCGTGTCATACGTATGTTTCATTTTATCATACATTTGTTCATATACTTGCTCTTCACTCAGAAATTGTGTGTCCCTGCCCTGCAGCCATTCCAGATATGATACAATCGCACCGCCGGCATTTGCGAGAATGTCCGGTATGATGATGACTCCATTATCACTTAAGTATTGGTCAGCCTCCCTTGTAATCGGGGCATTCGCACCCTCAACAATGATTCGTGCTTTAACATCTTTCACATTTTCCTGATGAATTTGCGATTCCAGAGCAGCCAGGATTAACACATCTGTATCCATTGTCAGCAGATCGTCACGATTCCGGATAATCGCCTTAACTTCTGCTTTACCCAACTGTTCTTCATTTGTCGGCAAGTCGCCCTCATGATTGCTTGCATATTCAACCAGGTTCGGAATGTCAAGGCCCTCCGAATTATACAATGTGACGTTATGGTCACTGACAGCCACCACTTTATTTTTCAAATAGGTGCACTGATATGCTTCAAGCGCTGCAACCGAACCGACATTGCCAAACCCTTGCACAGCAATCGATAACGGTTTATCGACATGTTCCAGTGCGGTTCTGGCAAATCTGTTATCCCTTTCAGAAAGCCATTTTTCCTGTTTTTTCACAAAATCGTTCAACATGTAACGGAAAGAAAGGTAAACCCCTTTGCCGGTTGCTTTTCTTCGGCCCAGTGAACCGCCATTTATAACACTTTTGCCGGTGAAACTGCCTCTGTACGGCAGACCCGGATGGATGTTTTTATATTCTCCCATCATCCAGTCCATTTCCCGTTCACCGGTTCCCAAGTCCGGTGCCGGTATATCCTTATCCGGCCCAAGGTTTTCATTGAAATTTTGCACGTATTTTTTGCAGATCAAATTCAGTTCCTTTGCCGAGTATTCTCTCGGGTTTATAATAACACCGCCTTTCCCGCCGCCAAATGGAACTTCGTGCAATGCATTTTTCAATGTCATAAGTGCTGCGAAATTACTCACTTCTTCTTCAGAAACTGTTTGGTGAAAACGAATTCCTCCTTTATAAGGTCCCAACATTTTATTATGCTGCACCCGAAAGGCAGGAATCCGTTCGACTTCGCCGTTTTCAAGCGAAATCCGCAAAAAAGATTTGTTGACGTGGTCCGGTGTCGATAGAATTGAATGCAAGGAGGAAAAAGCTTTCTTCCGGTCCAAATCTTTCAGTTCCGGCAAAAATGATTGGTCTTCCATCAGAGCATCCAATGATTCCTGGACAATTGCTTCTGTACTGTTCCCCATATTATCACCTTCTGTCTTTGTTATTTGGATGGTTGGTGGTTCACTCATATTACATATAACCGTTTATCACAAAATCTTAACATTTTTACAGAATGATTGCTAGAATATGACTAATGCAAGAATAGCAGCAGCGAATAACCCGAGTATCACCGGCACGAAGTTTTTCCTGACCAGTTCCATAACGGAGACCCCACAAAAACCGGCAATTGCGATCAGTGAAGACCAGGCGACTATCGTTCCGCCTCCGGTCCAGATTGATCCCATCTGTCCGATGGCCGCGAGTGTACCGGCATCAACCGATGCGGTTTCCAGCGATGCAGCCAGTGCGCCGGTCAGCGGCAAACCGGAAAAACCGGAACCGTCAAGCCCGGTGATAATCCCAATAATCAGGATACTAAAGACCGTGAGCAGCGCACTTTCCGGCAAATAGCCCTGGGAAGCTTCAACCAGATCAAAGAGGAACCCGGGCGCATTTTCTTCGATACCAAGAATGTTTGCTGAAAAATCCGAACTGCCCATGAAAAAGAACCCTGCAATTGGGATAACCGGTCCCATTGCTTTAAATGCAAAGACAAACCCTTCTGTAATGTGGTTTGTAATGTAGTCCAAAGCTTTTTGACGCCCGAATGCTATCGTGGACAACAGCAGCAATATGACAGCAACACCACCGACGAATGCTGCGCCATCCCCGCCTTCAAACCCCGTCATTCTGCCTGAATTAAGCTTTGTGTACATCATGAAAATAACAACAGCCAAGAGAGATACCGGAACCAATACCGCAAACACTCTGCTCCACGTGTTTAAATGAGCTGACTTTGCTTTGTTTTCGGATTCTTTTTCCATTTGTATCTGGTTCATTTCAATTTCATTCTGTTCACTGTTTGTTGAACGGATGGTTTTCCGATACAAGATGTATGCTGTTCCAATGGCAACACCTCCGGCAATCAGTGACAAAATAATTGCTTTATCCGCTACAAGTGCAGTATCAATGCCCGCTGATGACGCCGACAGATTTGGAGCAACCTGCACAATGTAATCAGAGGACAATGCCATCCCCTGCCCCGCCAATGCAACTGCTACGGCGGCAGTCATTGCCGGAAGACCCGACCTGATGGCGGCCGGTACAAGCAGTGCACAAATCAATGGAACGGCAGGCGTCGGCCAAAAGAACAAAGATATCACGTAGGTTACCGCCACCAATACAAAAAACGAAATGTGTCCATTGACCATTAACTTCTGGATAGGCTGAATCATTCGCTTATCCGCACCAAGATCCCGCAAGGAATACAATAAAGCAATCATAAAAGTAATGATCAGAAAGATATTGAAAAGTTCTTTCGCTGCAACGAGGTTGGCATTAAAAATTGCGGTGAAGCCATCAACAATACTGCCCTGATAAACCCATGCGACTATAAATGTTCCCAATAAGGTTGGCAGAACAACACCCTTACGGAAAATCATCGTTAAAATGATCGTTAATGTGAATATACCGTATAGCCAATGTGAAAGGGTTATTTCCACGTCAAACACTTCCTTTCTGAACTGTGCTATAGCCTATGCACATCGAAAGGAAGCGGTGAAAATTTGCACCTCAAATTATGATTCTGAGGGACCAGCTTGTCGATATTAAGGTTTATCTATGTCGATTCTTTCTCATCAGCACATTCATTGCACAGAAGTTTGCCATTTTCCTGCACTCCGTCAAAAAAACCATTCTCACAATAAACGTTTGCACCGCATTCCTGACACTGTCCGATAAGTTCGCGCATGAAATGCCTCCCTTCTCTTTCCAGTATATACATAAAAAATAGCCCTTTGTATACAAAAAGGACTATTGTTTATACAGAATCTTTAAATGTCTCATCGTTCCCAGAGAACAAAACAAAATTAATACGGATGACAAACTTTCCTAGGCTGCCAGCAGCAACGTTCGCGGCTGTTTGTGAAACAGCAGGAAAACTGCAATCACGCTGATAATAATGGATGGAATGATATAGGAAGCGTTATACAGAAATGAGTAAACCCAGACAGACTGCGCATCCACAGCGGATTCAAAGAATACCACCCCTGCTGCAAAATGGGCTGCAAACCGGAGCATGCTTCCCAGAATCACTCCGAGTGTTATATACGTGAGATACACTTTTGTATTGCCTGACTGAACTGCTTGCTGGACTTGTTTTGCAAAAATACCGGCAAAACCGATTACAGTAAAGGCCAATGCATAATCAATAAACCCCTGTATCGGGTGCAGCACATACCCGGTGCCGACAGCTACTTGCAGAATTCCCCATAAAAACCCTGATAGGAGCCCGCCTTTCATACCCCAGCGATAAGCAATGATAAATACCGGAATCATCGCGAGCGACACCGATCCGCCCTGTGCCCAAAGCTTGATTGATAAAAACGGTATAATGTCAAGCATAAGTGCCAAAGCTGTAAAAACAGCAACTTCAATCAAAAATAACGTACGTTTGGAACGCATCAAAATCCTCCCCTTTGCTGATGGCGTCACGCCATCTGCTAAATTTGAACACAAAAAAAGCAATGCCAAGGGGAAGCTTCCTGATGGGAACTCCGCTCACATTGCTATCTATCCATCAAAAAAGCCACCATTCCTGCGTTAGTATTAACTAACAGGTTCGAAGGGTCAGAACAGCAACCTGTTCACTCTCAGCCAAATGGCTCCCCCTGCAGGCTTCTATGTCATGCTTTTTTTGCTGTTTGTATTATAACGTATTGATAAAACGTTTACAAATAATTCTTGTTGACTATAAGATGTTAACCCTTATAACAATTATTTTCGATTAATACTTCCTTTTGTTTCTTCCCTGTTTCGGTAACATAGTTATTTTTGAACCATGCCCAAACGGATGTAACCAATATAAAGAAAAATGAAATCGTCTGTTCGACCATTTCAGCGTCAATCGGAAGCGGCGATTTTCCGAACATAACGAGAAGCTGGTTTATAAGCGCCACAGCAAGTGCTGATGTTCGTATAACAGTGCCTTTATCCACAGTTCTTCCCCCTATCTGTCATTGCAGATCGCACTATTATTTTGTGCAGACAGACGGCTTTTTGGAACGGCTGTCATTCGAAAAATTCATGTAACCGCTTTTATTCCATCCATATTAAAAAACCCTCAGCAGTCCTGTGCGGGGTTTAGTTATTTCTTCTGATGTTTTCGCTGAATTGGAATAATGCCATTTGTTATTTTACCGGCTATAACGGCGAAACTGATTCCTGCAACAGCAATAATAATGATGATGGCCAGGAATTGAACAACAAAGGCGGTAATTTCACCTGAAATGGCAGATGTGATAGAGCGGCTGCCATAAAATAAAATGACTGCCGACACACTGACGATCCCGACAAACGTGATGAACACCCCGCCAATCTGTGCCATCGATAATTTTTTCCAGGTTTCCTTATGCTTAAAGGCAACATAAATCATATAACCAATTAAAACAAGTGCTATAAGTAAAGGTCGTGTCATTATATCTTCTCCTGTTTAGCGTCACGCTGACTGACGTTTCACTCTATCCATGAATGGGCGTATTTGTTTCGACTGATTGTTTCAGCGCCTGCAATATGTACCCAATCCCGTCGTATTGCACAAGGGGATAGACCCGGGGGATATCACTGGCGAAAGCCCCGTTAATGACGGGTTTATATTTTTTACCCGTAAGAACAACAAGCCGTTCGAACTGATCCAGCTGCTTATCTTTTACCTGCCTGGTTAATCTATCAAATGTTATAATCTCATCACTTTTTTGGCCAAACGTCACATCATACTGGCCGTCAACAATATCATCGGCAAACAAAAAACCATGCTTGGCAGAAAGAATCACCCACTGATTTGTGAACATTTCCGCATATTGTCTTGACCGCCTATGCAGTGTACCGATATAAGCATCTTCTGCACACACCGCCCCGAGTTCAGGCTGATTATCCCAGATCTTTTTCCTTCCGCATGGAATAATGCTCAACTCTGCCATGATCAACCACTCCAAATCTAATAATAAGTATAGCACGAAAAACAAGTTTAGCGAAATATAGACCCGGGAATTTTATACTGAATTCAAAATAAATATTGAATAATTACTTGACAATATTTATTTATAATTATATACTTGGTTACGTAAAGTAACTATTGGAGGGGATTTACATGGCAAGAGAAACTTTTAATGTTGACACAGTACACAGCGAAGTAGGATTTTCAGTAAAGCATATGATGATTTCGAAGGCAAAAGGTACGTTTGATGACTTTGATGCCGTCATCGAAACAGATCCTGAGAACCTGACAGATTCAAAAATTGAAGTGAACATTGATGTATCAAGTATTAATACAAGAAATAATGATCGTGATGATCATTTGCGTTCTGCAGATTTCTTCGATGTTGAGAATCATCCAAAAGCAACATTTGTTGCAACTGACATTAAGAAAAAATCCGAAAGCAACTATGATGTTACCGGTGATTTGACAATGATTGGCACAACAAAACCAGTGACACTTGACGTTGTATATAAAGGACAAAGCAAAGACCCAATGAGCGGTAATACAGTAGCCGGTTTCAGCGGCGAAACAACCATCAACCGTAAAGATTTCGGCCTGACTTGGAACGCTGCATTGGAAACAGGCGGCGTATTGGTCTCAGATGAAGTTAAAATCACTTTCGAAATTGAAGCACACAAATAACATAGCTGAAAAAAATGTCACCATAACGGTGGCATTTTTTCATTGTCTAGGAAATTAAACGATTCGGTACCTGTGGAATCATGGCGAATATCAGCAGAAGAAGCCAGGAATCTGCAGAAGATAGGATAAATCAACAGAAGAATAATAGAATCTCCGAAAAAGCGTCTACACTTGATAAAACAGCTGTCTGATTTGTTTTGAACTGTTGATATATAAAAATAGGCAAAGCTGTTGGACACTGCTTTTAATTACTTCGCTTTAAGCCCCCGCTGACTGAATTTGTTTTTACTAAGCATCCTAAGTTAATTGTTTGATTTTACCTATTTGGGGGTATGGGGTATCATAGACATAGATAGAGGTAATTCCAAAGGAGGATGTACATTGGCTTTGAATGTTACACAAAAACTGATTAAGGAGCATCTTCTATCCGGCGAAATGAAGCCTGGCGCGGAAATTGGTCTCCAGATTGACCAGACCCTGACACAGGACGCCACCGGAACAATGGTCATGCTCGAACTGGAGGCTATGGGACTGGACTATGCCAAAACCGAAGCCTCTGCACAGTATGTTGACCATAACTTAATCCAGGAAGACAACAAAAACCCGGATGATCACCTGTTTCTGGAGAGCGCGGCACAGCGTTTCGGTCTGTACTTTTCAAGACCCGGAAATGGTGTGAGTCACCCCGTGCATATGCAGCGGTTAGCTATACCCGGAAAAACGCTCCTTGGATCGGACAGTCACACATGTGCGAACGGATGCATGGGCATGCTCGCAATGGGCGCCGGCGGAATCGACGTAGCAATGGCCATTACCGGCGAACCGATTTACATTAAAATGCCGGAAGTAATGGGTGTCAAGTTAACTGGCAAACTGCCGGACTGGGTAAGCGCGAAAGACGTTATTCTGGAAATGCTCAGACGCCATGATGTAAAAGGCGGTGTCGGAAAAATCATCGAGTATTACGGTCCTGGTCTTGATGAACTGACAGCAATGGATCGCCATGTCATTGCCAACATGGGAGCAGAACTCGGCGCAACAGCCACTGTCTTCCCTTCAGACAATGAAGTCAAGCGATTTTTAGCCATGCAGGACCGTGAGGATGACTGGATTGAATTGATTGCTGACGATGATGCCAAATATGACCTGCATGAAGAAATCAACCTTTCCGAACTGGAACCATTGGTCGCCAAGCCAACCAGCCCCGGAAATGTCGTTCCTGCCCGGGAACTTGCCGGGACCCCGATTTATCAATCTTACATTGGTTCATCAGCCAATCCGGGATATGGGGACTTCGCCGTCGCGGCTGAAATCGTAAAAAACCGCAACATAGCAAATGGCGTATCATTCGATATCAACCCGACATCCAGACAGATGCTTACAAATCTTGTGAAAGAGATGCATATTGCAAGCCTCTTGCAATCCGGCGCCAGACTTCACCAGGCCGGGTGCAACGGCTGTATCGGTATGGGGCAGGCGCCTGCATCAGGACGTAACAGCTTACGGACAACACCGCGTAACTTCCCTGGCAGATCCGGCACAAAAGAAGACAGTGTATTCCTGTCCGGTCCGGAAACAGCAGCAGTATCTGCATTGACCGGCGAAATTACCGACCCAAGAACAATGGATTTTCCTTATCCGAAAGTGACTGACCCAAGCGAGCCGAATGTAGATGATCGCTTGCTTGAAAAACCATTGCCGCCGGAAGAGGCACAAAGCAAAGAACTTGTTAAAGGGCCAAATATAGCATCCATTCCGGCTATGGACGGTTTGCCGGATTCATTGGATCTGCCGGTATTATTAAAAGTCGGCGAAAACATTTCTACCGACGAAATTCTTGCCGGTGGCGCTCGTGTCCTGCCATACCGCAGTAACCTGCCGGAAATCAGCAAGTTCACGTATGAAATCGTCGACCCAACTTATGTTGACCGGGCAAATGCGACGAAAGAAAAATCCGGACATGCCATTGTCGGCGGATTTAACTACGGCCAAGGGTCAAGCCGTGAACATGCAGCATTAGCGCCCCGTTACCTCGGCTTGCGCGCCGTTCTTGTAAAAGATTTCGCCCGTATCCACTGGCAGAACCTTGTAAACTTCGGTGTCCTGCCGCTTAAGTTTACGAATGAAAAAGATTATGAAAAACTTGAACAAGAAACAGTCCTCCATTTTGAGGATTTGCGCAACCAAGTGAAAAACGATGACCATATAAAACTGACTGTAGGAGACAGCGGTGATGAAATTACTGCTGAACATAATCTGTCCGAACGTCAGCGCGAGGTCGTCCTGAGCGGCGGATTAATCAACTGGATCAAAGAGCGCCAGCAAAATACAACGTCATAATATAAGGTTGCTTCCTAAAAAATTGTTGCTTTGACGCAAAGTCCATAAACTGCGACATAACTTAAGGTATAAGTTGGTGCGTCTTCTGCCGCTCCGGATATACACGCCGCTTTCCGCGGGCGGCTGATGAGCCCACGGAAAGCGAGTATATTCCAGCTGCGTGGTTAGAGATTCTCGCTAACTTCTGGTTTATGTCGCAGTTTATATCAACTATGAAGAAGCAACACTTTTTACGAAAAAAGCCTAACCTAGAAAACCCGCCTGTTCCCTTTCAATGGGAGCAGACGGGTTTTTCAATTCCATTATTCATGTCAGCTATACTTACGACCGTTTTCGCATTAACCATAAGAAGTATGGTGCACCGATAATGGCAACCAAAATGCCGGATGGGATTTCATTTGGTGCGAGCAGTGTGCGGCTAAGTGCATCAGCAACCACCAGCAGCGCACCCCCGACAAGCATCGCCACGGGCAGCAGCCGCTGGTTTGATGAGCCGACAAGCAGCCGGGACAGATGTGGCGCAATCAGTCCGATAAAGCCAATCGACCCAACGGCTGCTACGCTGAACGCCGCCAGTACTGTCGCTATTAATGCGAGCTGAAACCGTGTGCGCATGACATTGACTCCAAGCCCTTTCGCCGTATCATCCCCGAGAGATAATGTATCAAGGATGCGAATCCGCATAAATAACAACGGCATCAAAATGAGAATAGGCCAAATCAATAAATTAATGAGTTCTGACCAGCCTCTGGCATAAGTTGTTCCTGACAGCCACGTTAAAGCGGAAGCAACACCCATATCGGCCTGAACGACCAATATTTGAATAATTGCCGAACCAAAAGCCGACACACCAATACCGAGCAGTGCTAAGATAGTCGGCTTAAATTGTGCCCGTATGGCCATAAGCATTACAAACAGGAAGAATACAAATGAACCGGCCATGGCTCCGATCGGAATCCAAGCAGCCGATAAACTGAAAACATACATCGTCAGCAGCGCCCCGACTCCTGCACCAGAAGTAATGCCAATTACCGAGGGATCTGCCAGCGGATTCCTCAGAACCCCCTGAAAAAGCAAGCCGCTGACAGCAAGAATCATCCCGCTGATCAAGGCGACCAAAGCGCGGGGCAAGCGTAAATCCATCACCAGACCAAGCATAAAACCGTCTGATTCCCCAAATAGTGCGTTCCATAGTAGAACCGGTTCAAACCCATAATTACCGGATGCCAGACTAACGAACATCGTTACAGCTATAATAACAGCTAAAATGGGGATGACAACTTTCAGCGATATCTTTGCTGTTGCTTTTCCGGCAATGATAGAGGCATTTTCATCTCCATACTTAGACCCTTTCATCTGCATAACCAAATAAATCAGCCACGGCGCTCCGATAAGTGCGGTGATGGCACCAACAGGCAGTTCAGAAAACGATGGATCAATAATACGCGCCAAAACATCCGCAAACAGCAGGACATTGGCTCCCCAAATAAACGACGCTATCACAAGCGGCAAATGTTTCCGATAGCCGATCAGTTTAATGATATGTGGTGCCACAAGACCGACAAATCCAATCGGGCCAACGACACTGACTGTAACAGACGTCAGCAGTACAGCTGCTCCGACCGCAATAAATTTAACTGTGTGCACATTCTGCCCCAGTGCAGTCGCAACATCATCCCCCAGCTTAAGCGTGTCCATCTTGAAAGTCATTAATAAAATAACCAGAAGACCGGCTGCCACAATCGGCAGTGAAAATTGGACACCACTCCAATCATTTTGCACCAGTGTACCGGATCCCCATAAAAACAAGCCGGCTGTTTCATTTTCATAAAAAATCTGCAGAACACTCGTCAGTGATGAAAACAGAAACGTCACAATCATACCGGCCAATACCATGCGAACCGGTGATGCCCTGTTACCGCCGGAGAGAGTAAACACAATTAAAAATGTTATCACACCGCCGGCAAATGCCACAACAATGCCATTCCCGATTAATGCTGCCGGGAAAAACACCGTACAGAATACAACCGCAAAATACGTACCAGAATGAATTCCCAGCGTACTTGCCGATGACAGCGGGTTTCGCGTTACTGTTTGCAGAACGACCCCCGATACAGCAAGCGCACCACCGGCAATAACGCCCATCATAGCACGCGGGAGACGTAATGTGCGGACTGTATGATGTTCTAAATTATTCTCAGGGGCAATAATCGCATCAATAACTGTGCTGGGCGCTAGCGAGACACTTCCCTGGTTAATATGTATAAATGTAAGTATGCACAAAAGCGCGGCTCCACCTCCAAAGGTGAGAACCGCTATCACTAAGTTCCGTAAATTATTAGTCATCAAATCACTCTTTTACCATGGCATCCACCAATTGTTTGGCCAACACCTGATTAGACAATACACCTCCGAAAGTCCACGTATCACCTGGCAGTTGATGTGTATTGCCATTCTGAACAAAACTCAGATTTTCCCAGACAGGGTTTCCTTTAAAGTCAGATTCAAAAATATTGTCTTCCTCTTGAACAATATACAGAAATTGCAGGTCCTCTTTATTCTGAAACTTCTGCAGTGCTTCCACCGTTACCTCACTATACCCGTATACTTCCGGCTCATCGACCGAATAAGCATTTTCAAACCCGAGTTTATTCATCACTTTGCCTACCATGGAATTATCTGTGAACAAGCGTAATGTCGGCGTGTTCTGTGCCGTGAACGCCTGTGTTGCGACAAATTGCGATCCTTTCAGTCCTGCATCTGCAACACGCTGGCTTTGCTCATCGATAAATGTATTTAAATCTGAAATAGCCTGCTCAGCCTCATCTTTTTTATCGACTATTTTTGCCATTGTTTTAAATTCACTAAGCATGTTGCCGTAATGATCCTGAATTGCCTCTTCACCATAGGGCGCAAACGTAACCACCGGCGCAATTTCTTTCAACTGATCCAGATATTGCTCATGGCGGAATTTTACCGCGATAATTAAGTCCGGATCCTGGCGTCTGATCGCTTCCAGATTTGGTTCTTGCCGTGTCCCAACGTCCTCTACACTTTCATCGAATTCTTTATCGATATTCACCCACTGATCAAAGCCGTCCAAATCGGCTACACCTGCCGGCTGAATACCCAAAGCAAGCAGGTTTTCAGCATACGACCATTCAAGTGCAACGATGTTTTCAGGTGTTTGTTCAATTGTTTGGGTACCCATCGCGTCTTCTATCGTTACTGACTGGCTGCTGTCTTCACTGCCTCCGCTGTCCTTATTACTGTCTTCCCGTTCAGTGCTCTCGTTATTGCCGCATGCAGCTAACAACCCGATGAGCAACAATAGAACTAAAATCGCTATTTTCTTCATGATTCACGCTCCTCCATCCCGCAGTTAAACCATTCGATGGAATCCTCCACAGGCATCCGGCCTTTGCTGCGGGGGGTTAATTTTGGATAACCAATTTGTACAACTGCCACCAGCCGATGTTTTTCAGGTGACAGGCCGATGTCGTTGATGAATACTTCATCTCGAAGTGTTGGCTTGGCAGTCCACATTGTCCCAATCCCCTTCGCCCATCCTGCAAGCTGGAAATTCTGAATGAATGCACATACCGCTGCATAATTCTCATCATCCAGGTATCCACCATCGTCTTCCTTTTCCATATAAAAAAGTGCATGGTGCGGAACGGATCGGAAAAACCGATCATATGATTGCCGGGCACGTTTTAATTTTTCGTCCGTAAGCGAATCCAAGAGCCCGAGTCTTATGTAACTGTCAACGATTTTTTCACCAAACGCTGACCTCGATTCACCCTCATACATTTTAATTTTCCAGGGTTCTTTCAACTGATGGTTCGGGGCATATGCCGCCTCATTAAACAAGTGAATCAGTAACTCTCTATCCACTTCTTCGGGATGATAGTGAAGAATGGTTCGTCTCCCCCGAATTACTTCAAAAATATCGATGACACTCACCTGCTTCAAAGATTAAAGTGAAACTTTATTCAAGCGGCGTTTTTCCCCGCTGAATGTTAGTTAAAACGAACCGGGAATTTACGGACAACTGACCCTGTTTAGCTTTACTCATTTATTTAAAATATTAAAGCGGAGTTCTCGTTGCCTGTAAAAGAGATATAAATGAAAAAGATTCTCATTATCAATTATAATATTACGTCGGATGACCTGACCTGTCAAGATATTTTTAAGCATTCGTCATTTTAACGAATCTATTTTCATATTCGCGCTTCTTCCTCTGGTTGCCGGTATTATCATAAAAAGCAATCACATCAGCAAGCGCATTTTCCAGAAGTTCCCAATCTTTTGTCAGCTCCAGCTGCTCGATGGCGTTTTCATAGCTTTTCCCGGCTTTTTGTATGCTGTTCTGTTCCATATGCTCAAGGCAATACGCATATTGCATGTAAATCATACCAAGTTTGCGGTGCGATGTATGCCGCAGACGTTTATAGATATCAATCGCCTCATCGTAATATGAGACTGCCTCAGTCAATTTAGACTCATGAAAGTAATAAAACGCCATCTCAGTCAGTGCCTCTGCATGGGTCATTCCATCTTCCAGTGACGACCCTTCCAGCAGTTTGAGCGCCTCTTTCAGATATGGATAAGCTTTTTCGTTATCATTCTTGCTGCCATAGGTCTTCGCAATGGTCACCAGGCTGTTGATTTTCAGGTCCGGATTCGTGTCCCCGGCCATGTCAATCACTTTTGTCAGGTAATGAAGTGATTCGTCTGTTTCTCTTTTCATTGAATACATCATGCCGATTTTGAAATGAATGTATAAAATCATATGTTGATCAGGTGTTTCGTCCTCCTGAAAAAATTCAAGTCCTTGTTTAAAATATTTGATGGCACGCACATATTTTTCCAGATTTTCCTCTGCTTCAGCCAGCACTAGATAACCACGGGCCAATTTTATTCTATCGGCTTCATGATCGTCTTCCATCTTCTTGACAGCTGCGCTTAAAATACGGCGGGCAAGTTTAAAATCACACATGAACGCCAATTCGCCAAGCAGCATCCAATCAATGTCAGAGTGACCATACAATTCGGAAATGATCTCGGAGGATGCTCTTCCTTCCCCGATTTCCGAGTGGCAAATCGCATCGACCATTTTCAATTTATCCGAAAGCTGTCCATCCAAGTCGCTTCCAGCCTGCAGATCTGCTGATTTTGACAGGACATTCGGATAGTGTTCGCGATTAAACTCTTCCAAAAGCTCCTCAAGCTGTTCCCTATATTTCGATGACATATTATCCTGAAAATGATCATTCAAATTCAATATATCCATAGCCATAACCAATACTCCCCTCCCCTCTAAATTATAGCCAAATTCCCCGTTAAATGAAAGCGGGGATTTACCCCGCTAAATTATGACGGTTCTGAAGATAAAATTTCAATCGTCATATTGCCATCGTCAGCCGATGCACGTATCAGAATCGGTCGTTTGTGCTTGTTGGTGAATGCGAAGTCAGGGCCATACCAGCTGACGGTTGCATCACGTCCGGGCGGTACATAAGGGACACTCCGGCTGTGCGAATAACGCTCTGTTATCTCAATATTTTTCAAGTTGACCGCATTATATAGTGTCGATGAAACCTGACAAATTCCCCCGCCAATATCTTCGGTCAGTTCACCTTTCACAATAACCGGCGCACGTTTATAGCCCTTTTCTTTCGTGCGTTTACCAACAACATCGTTAAAAGAAAAGCTCTCACCCGGAAAAACCACATGATTATTAATCGCCTCGGCAGCCAGCTCGATATTTCGCGACCTTTCTTCATTGTTTTTTTTGAAATTTGTCGTGTAGTGTCCAATCTTATGTTCACGGATTTCTGCAAGCAGTTCGCTGTCAACCCGCGGATAGACCTTCCTTTTAGGCAGTGCTGTCTCTTCAGGTGTTCCTTGATAAAAGTAACCCAAAAATAATTTGTGGAACTTCTGACGGTCAAGCGCTCTTCCTGGCTCTTCTTTTATGATTTGTCCATCCTCATCCAATTTTGCATTAATAGGATCTTCATATATTTTTTCATTTAGAACATCCATTTGCAGTTCCAGCTTGGCATCGTTCACCCATAACCGATCCGCATAAAACAGTTCAAAATCTTTTTTCACGATTTTATCCACCACCTGATCATCGTCGGTAACCGTCAATGGCGCCGATGCCAATAAAAAGGACAGGATAACGGTCATCATCCAACCACCTCCTGTCCTGTAGTATTTGATAATAGGATAAAAACATGAATGCTGAAACTGAAAGCTGACCTTCTACAATGTTTTCTAAACTTAGATTAAAATAAATAAATCGCAAAGACGATAAGGGAAGCTGCAATCGTAACCCCATAAATTGCCAGTAGTATGGGTATATTGGATTTTAATGAAGATGATTCATATTCATGTGACCGTCTTAACTGTTCTTCAGACGTGTCGCCTTCCTCTTCATACTTTTTCATTTTGTTTTCTTCTTGTTTAAATGCAAAAAACGTTCCGCCCATAGCGGCAATAAATAAAACAACCAGGAAAACAATCAATTCAATACTCATTATAAGACCTCCCTATCGCTATTATATATGAATAACTTCATGAACACCGTGATATATATCACAATTTAATAACAAAAGTGGATGTCCCCGTGTACTCATAGAAGATACAAAAAACCACCCCGCCTGCGAGGCAAGGATGGTTACATGTACAGGCTTCCGTCAATTAACGGAAATCCCTTGTGTCCTCAAGCGAACGTGTAGCCGCTGTGTACCCTACAACTGCTGCAAGTGCCAGCAAAAACACATATAATATTCCGTTTTTCATGAAAATGTCCCTCCTCAATTGATTAAAGCATGCGTAGTTTTCCTTTTTTCAAGATAAGTTTCGGTCCGCCAAGCAAGAAGAGGTAGCGGTTGTCGATTACTTTTTTCATGGATACTGCGGGTTTGCCATACAATTTATTGTCACTGAATACCGTGCCCATAGCATCTTTACTGCCAAGAGAAGCTACAGTACCTTTATCATCAAACACGAATTTACTTAATGGTTCATGACGCAACAGCGCTTTTAGATTGTCCGAGCATGTATCAGCATGCTGCATGGCTGCTTGTGCAGTCGGCGGGAATGGTTTTCCTTCTTCTTCGTTCATAACCCATGCACAGTCACCAAGGATGAAGATATTTTCTTCGCCCGGTGCACGCATGTCCCCGTCCACTGTCACTTTTCCTTTTGTAATTTCAAAACCGGATTTAGATAATATGGAACTTCCTGTTACACCGCCAGTCCAGACGATGGTTCCGGCTTTGATTTCTTCAGCGTCATCACCATCACCAATAACAAAGCTGTTTTTCTTGCACTCAGAGATTTTTGCACCTTCTCTGAATTCAACACCGCCGTCACCCAGAGACTTCTTGGCATATGCGACGAGGTCATCATCAAAACCAGGCAACACGCGCGGCATAGCTTCAACATTAATGATACGGACTTTGCTGCGGTCAATATCATATTTTTTGCAAAGTTCCGGTACCTTCTCAACCAGTTCACCGGCAAATTCGATGCCGGTAAAACCGCCGCCGCCGACAAGAATTGCCAGATCTTCATCTTTTGGATTTTTGGCCGTACTGTATTTCGCAAATTGATACTCGATATGCTCGCGGATCATACGGCTGGAGTCGATATCAGTAATGGAAAACGCATTTTTCTCCATGCCTTTAATGCCGAATGTATTCGTTTCGAACCCGAGGGAAATGACAAGATAATCGTATGTAATCTCACTGTTTTTCAGGACAACACGATTCTCGTCTTTTTTCACGTCGACAACTTCATCGTAAATCAAGTTGACACGGCTCGGATTAATCACGTCACTGATCATCATGCGTGCCTGATTTTGATTTCTTGTCCCGGCGGCCACCTCATGCAGCCATGTAGTCTGATAATGGTAGTTATGCTTATTAACGAGCACCAACTCCGCTTCTTCAGGACTTAATTTTTGCATTAATCGTTTTGTGGTCATCATTCCGGCATAACCGGCGCCAAGAACGACTATTTTGGGTTTACTCATATAACTTCCACCTTTCCTGATTGGTTTAAAGCCTCTCTGTTAAGATGCATATTTCATGTCAAATTTATCATATCAAATCTACCCTATTTAGGCTAGCAATTCAATACATTGACACCCGTTTTTTGTCAAAAACACTAAAATCATTTAAAGTGAAACTACATTCAGCGGGGCGCTTTTTCCCCACTGAATGTTATAGATTAACAGAATGCTTGTCCCGGGTCTTCCTGAAAACCCGGAATGGGACCTTACTGCCCCTTAAGGCGGGATAAACTTAGCTTGAGGTGACTTATGGGAACAATTGTGATTGACCGACATGACAGTGCTGTTAAAGAGTTGGGAGAGTCCGATCCGCAAATGAATAAACTAATAGAAATTGTCGGGAATGTAACAGTTTCGACACGCCCTGACTTTTTCAAATCATTGGTCCGCTCAATTGTAGGCCAGCAAATTTCGGTGCAGGCTGCAAGCACCATTTTCGGACGTCTTGAAACGTTATTTGAGAATCGTATTGAACCGGCAGCTATTTTGGAGGTATCCGATGAACAGTTGCGGACAACCGGCCTTTCCCGGCAAAAAATTAAATATTTGCGCGACTTGACCGCTAAAGCGTATGACAACACAATTAACTTTAACCAAATGAATGATATGGATAATACATCGGCCATCAAACTGCTGACAAGTATTAAGGGCATCGGAAAATGGACGGCTGAGATGTTTTTGATTTTTTCACTCGGCAGGATGAATGTTCTCGCTGTTGATGATATCGGCATCCAGCGCGGCGCAAAGTGGCTGTATGAAGTGGATAAGTCTGAACGCCGACGGGTTTTACTTGATAAAAAACCTGTTTGGGACCCCCATTTGACTATCGCTTCGTTTTATTTATGGGAAGTCGTTCATTTAGGTTTTGATAAGAAATATCAGTCGATTGATGAGATCAAGAGATATTAGCAATTCATTGACGGCTGGCACCCGGTAATCTGCAAAATATCAAATTTGTGTACTTTAGCATTTCGAACCTTCATCAGTGGGAACTCCCGGCGGGGTGCGGGGCAAGCTGCCCTGAAACATCATCCTGTTGTGATAATTCAGCGCCTTGTGCCGGTTTCCGTAAGCCTGGCATCCACATTTACGCTAATGGGCATTTCCGGATAGACTTCCTTAAAATGCTGTTTATCATAATTCCGGTTACTGCTCTTGACATCCCCTTCAATTCCAAGGGGGTCAATATTCAATTCCTGAAAACGCTTGATCAGTTTTTCCGCTTTTTGTGTTAAATCTTTTTGGATATCTTTTTCAATCGCTGGCAATCGATTTGTGGGCTTCCGGCCGGTGAATTCCCTGATAACACCCCGAACCTGCAGATTAACCGTTACCTCGCCGCTTTCTTTTTTGGCTTCAAAAGCCACATCTTTGTCTGATTCAACATTTTCAATCGATATGTAATACTTGTCATTTTTATGCTGGAAAGATCCATCACTGACATTTTCGTATAACAATTTAAACACATCCGCATCCTTGATCGGTAATTTATCAACATATTTATCACCGTCAAAGAGTGCGATTGACTGCAGTTCCGGCTTTTTGTTTTCAATACTGAACATCGGTAGTATCGGATCAGTGGTTTCACTCTGCCAATCGGATTCAAATTCCTTTAAATTCGTTTGCGGCAAATTCCCGTGCTTGATATTATGTTCAAATAAATCGGTAAAAAACATACCTCTGCCCTTACTGGTTTGCACTGAATTTATTAGCTCAAGCGTCGATCCTTCTGTTACTGCCAGGTATACCTTACCGCCAATAGATGGATCTCTCCTCATAAATTCAACGAAATTTTTGATACCCCGTTCTGCTAACTCCCGATTATAAAACACAACCTTGAGTTTACCGCTCAACAATCGTTCAGTCGCTTTCGCATTCAATTTAACCCGATTTTCATATACTGTATCAGCGGTATCTGTATAAATAAAATCTTCCACTTTACCCTGCGGCAAATATTTGGGTGCCACAACGGTGCCCCGGAGCGTATCTTGTTCAGTTGCATCGTACCCTACTACTGTAATCATTTGAATCATATCAATCACTTTCGTCGGCATCTGAACATTAAACAGCAAACTTGTAATCAGAAACACGAAAAAAACAACATATTTAAGATACATCTTTCCGCACCTTCCTGCGAATAAAGTTAATTACAAACAACACCGGTATGTAGATGAACAGTAACACAAGACCAATTTTGCCGGCTGTATCATTTAATATATTCACACCTTCTCTTCCTGAAAATATAACACAAGCTATGAATAAAATGATCAGCAGGACAACAGCCGCTTTTTTATGGGCAACACCAAAGGTACGGTGGATCACACGTGCTGAGGCCCACATGAACAGTACAACGTTTGACAAAATCGTAAAGAACAGTGTGGCAATCCCAAAGAATTCAAAGCGTTCCATAAATGGCATTTCGATAATTTTCCAGAGCCCCAATGTTGCCCAAATGACTTCTTCCAATTCACTCTGATTATAAAAAACATATGCAATCAGACAAACAGCCAGATATAAGCCTGTCGTATAGAAATTCCCGTAATGGGCATATTTTTGCGATTTATGGGATTCTTGTATGAACGGGTAAAAGACAAGAAGTGCTGAAATGCCCATAAAATTAAGAACGGCTAAGCTTGACGATTGCATAATTTCGGTAATGGTATGATCCATAATTGGCAATATATACGTAATATCCGCATAATTCAGCGGGAAAAACAGCGTCAGGTTTAAAAAAAACGGGTATACGATGCCTAGGAAACATACCCCGACAACTATCCGGAATTGATCAGATATCGTATAATAAATCAGCGGCAGCAGCAGCAATAACATTGCCCAGACTTTCAAATGAGGAAACATCCATACTTGGACAATCTCGATATACGTCCGCAGCACGACCGTAGCCATTAAAAGTAAATAGATCGTAAATATAAGCGTCAAAAAATTTCCGATCCACTTCCCATACGTTAACTGATGGATCGCAATAATATCGCCCTGCTCGTCATTCTTAAGCATCTGGTACATAGTCCATATGATGATGCTGATACCAATACCGGCAATGATTATTGATATCCAGGCATCATGACCGGCGTATTTATTAATGATGCTTTGAAACCCAAGGTATCCTACACCTATTTGGGAAGCTGAAATGAGAAAAAAGACCATCAGCCCTGATACTTTATCATCGCGTGAAATCATCATCTATCCCTCTATTTGTCATTTTCATTAGCAACAGGCCGCTTAACTTTACTTGGACGTACTTGAAATGGACGTTTATTTTGCTTGCTAAACGGCAGACGGATTAAGGCATCTTTGAAATCTTGAGGCCTGAATGGAAAAATCGGTGCAAAGAACGGCCTTCCAAGTGATGTCAGCCTTAGCAGATGCACCATAATATAAGCAATAGCAACTGTCAGACCAATCAGACCATAAACATGAGAAATAATCAGTAACGGAAAACGGATCAGCCGGATCGTGTTACTCATTTTATACACTGGTGTTGTAAAAGACCCCAAAGCGGCCAATGCAATAACAATCAGCAGCACATTACTTGTCAGTCCGGCTTCTACGGCTGCCGTTCCGATAACGATACCACCCACAATACCGATCGTCTGGCCGATTTTGGTCGGCAATCTGGCACCCGCTTCACGCAGCAATTCAATGGTGAATTCAAGAATGATTGCCTCCATTACCGGTGGAAATGGCACCTGCGTTCTGGAATGGACAAGTGTCACAAGCAGTGTTTGCGGGACGATTTCAAAATGATGTGTCAGGATTGCAACGTATAACGGCGTGACTAAAATTGAGAAAAATACGGCAATTAAACGAATCATTCGGAATGCCGACGCAGTCATCCAGTTTAAAAAATAATCCTCAAACGCGGAAAAGAATTCAATCAATGTTGTCGGTCCGAGTAAAACATGTGGCGAACCATCAACAAATATGGCAACTTTTCCTTCAGCCAGTACAGCGGCAATCCGGTCAGACCGCTCAGTATCCAATAACTGCGGAAATGGGGAATTTTTGTTATCAGCAATTGTCTGCTGGATAAATGAACTGTCGATCACCTGATCAATTTCCACATCTTTAATGCGCTGTACTGCGGTATTGACATTTTCCTCATCAGCTATTCCATCGATTGAGACAACAGCTACCTCTGTTTTCGTGATCGTACCGACTTTTAATTTCTTAACACTTAATTCGGGAATCGCCAGCCTTTTCCGGATCAGATTCAGGTTCGTATCAATATCTTCAACAAATGCTTCTTTCGGTCCGACAACACTGAATTCGACTTCGGGAATGGTGACCTGGCGTTTTTCGTCAAGCGGAAGCGGAATCAGCAAATACGACGGGCTGACATTCTCCATGTAAATAAATACGAAACCTTTCACAAGCTTTTCATGAATTTCATTCTGACCCGGATTATCCAATAACTCGGTTTTGGTGAACGGGATATGATCTTTCAGTTCGGTCAAATCTTTATACATGTACTCCTGCATTCGCGGCAAAATATATTTTTCCAGCTTTTCAGGATCAACAGCTGTTTTTAAATAACCTAAATGAATGGTGCCGTTATCATGATTAAGGTTATAGTAAAGAAATCCATCTTTCTTTTTTAATTCATGTAACAGCTTGTCAAAATCCCTTTGCACTCTTTTCTGCGACGTTTTCTTATTCATGAGAACATCCTTCTGAACTAACCGATATGTTGACTTTAGTATGAAAGATTAAGAAAGTTATTATTCACAATACCGGATAACGGGTTAGCAATCTGTATTGACTTATATGTCCTTATGATTAGTCCCGAAAAACTGGATTCACTTCCTTCATTCGGACAGGGAACTGGGTGGAAAAAGTATTAATTCAAATACATATTTTCCAAAACATGTGGCACGATAGATACGGAGCGCTTTTGCAGCGCAATATTTTAACTGGAGGTTCTACTTATGGCACAGCAAAACCAACAACAGCAACAGCTGCAGCAAGCGGTTCAACAGGCTCAGCAGGCGCAGCAGGCTGTACAGCAAGCACAGGCAAGTGCTGATCCGCAACAGTTGCAGCAAGCTCAGCAGCAGGTTCAGCAGGCTGAACAGCAACTGCAAAATGCTCAACAGCAAGCTGGTGGCGCTGCACAACAAAATCAGCAGGCTCAGCAAGCTCAGCAGCAGCTGCAGCAAGCTCGTCAACAGGCTCAGCAAGCTCAGCAAAACAACAGTCAACAATAGTTGACGGGATAAAAAAAGGGAGTCCTCATATGGGCTCCCTCTGCTATTGATTTACCAAAATCTCAATTATTTTATCTTCTATCCCCGGTCCATCATCTTCATCCAGCAAGTTATTAAGCATGATAGAAAATATAATTTTTCCGCCGCTCTCCGTTTGTGCATAACCGGAAAGCGAACTGACACCATCAATTGTCCCCGTCTTAGCCTGTACATTGAGATTATCCATTCGATATCGCAGTGTCCCGCCGGCCATCCGGTCTGATTTTCTTGAATCTGGAAGGGAATTTAAATATGTCCCAAACCATTTCTCGTCTTGCACGTTATACAGCAATTTGGATATTTCATCCGGCGGCAGGAGATTCATATGCGAAATCCCTGATCCATCCCGTATGACAGTCGTATCAATTTTAACACCGAAATCTTCCATTTCCGACTCCACTGCATCCAGACCTTTTTCCCAGCTGCCTTCATTATGGACAGCTTTACCCATTTCTTTTACAAGCATTTCGGCATGCGTGTTGTTGCTTAATTTCATGAATGGTAAGAGCAGTTCGGAAAGTGGTATGGATTTATCTGTATACAGCACGTGAGCTTTCTCCGGAGCTTGTCCTGTCTTCACTTTGCCGGTCCATGTGATTCCTTCTCTCACCAGTGCTTGTCTGAACAGATCCATCGCATATTCGGTCGGTTCCCAGACGGCGATCCATTCCTTGACGGTTTCTGAATCGGCCGGGATGGACCCGTCAATTGTAATCCTATTCTCCCCATGAATCCGATTGAACGTTAACTCTTCTTCGCTCTCTGATACAGCCGTTTTAGCATTATTTCTGATCTGCACATATTCTGTATCAGGTGTTACTGTAACATCCGGCTGTTCCCCGGCATCACCCGGATCGACTTCAACAATAACCGTACCGGCATCAAAATCTTTATCAGGTGAAACTGTTAAAGCAGAAATCTGCGCCCCATAATACCAATGCTCATCACTCCAGACAAGATTAGGCGACAAGCGAACATCGTCATACCACGTATCGTCGGCAATAATATCCCCGTCAATCATATCAATCCCGTTTTCCTTCACTTTCTTCGCAAACCTGTCAAAGTCTTCAGGCATTAGTGTCGGATCACCTCTTCCTTTTAGAAACAGATTTCCGTTTAATTGATTATTTGCAGTGGAGCTGCCAGCCAGCACCTCTGTGGAAAACGTGTGATTTTCGCCTAATACAGCAAGTGCTGCCGCAGCGGTTAATAATTTCATATTGGAAGCCGGCCGCAGCCTGACATTCCCCATATGATCATAAACCTTTTTCCCTGTTTCCGCATCACGGATACTTATCCCCGTAATAGCCCCTTGCAGTTTCGGTTCATTTTCAATCAAATGATTTAGTTTTTCACTCATCGTACCGCGCTCTCCTCCCTCGCTTTCTGTATGGTCCGATTTATTGACAACGAATGCCCCTGCCAATAAAACGGTTATAAAAAGAAAGAGCATTCCAAAGCTATAATGTTTTGCGGTCATAAGAATCACCCCGATAAACCTCATATCATATTTCGCCGTAGTCAGTATTAAATCCTTCTTTGTATAGGACCTTTCCAAAATGATGTACTCAGTGCAGATAATTTATACCGTTCATAATCGATTTTCAGCATAAAGAAAGAGCCTCTTTTTGAGAAAGAGACTCCATTTTCCGTTAAGGTGAAAATTGAATGAGCGCTGGCTCCTCATACTGCAGGCCAGTTAATATACAATACGCTGCAGTGGCGGCTTTGCCAGGGCGATTGTAGGACTGACCGTAAAAACAGGCGCTTGACTCCCAGGTTCCACGCTGTGAAAAGGTTATCTTTCTTCCAACTTTCGGTCAATCGTTCCTTCTTTATAGTCATCTGATACTTGTTCGTGCGTTTCCGCCATCCCCTTATCAAATTGTGTATTGCCGAAATAATTTTCCGGTTCATAGTCCTTCTCGGCAATGTTGCGGCTGTCTTCCGGATTAACTTTATTTCGCTTCTTTTTCGACATTCCTAACCCTCCATTTGGTTCATTTCTTGTTAGGTTGTCCAAACATTGCCGGTTGTAATGTTTCCTTTTTCTGGAATTGTAATTGCCCAATCGCCGGCAAATTCGGTTGGTTTTAGTTTCCTAATTCGCTTCTTTAATACGATGCGAATGAGTGTAGACGTTCATTTTGCCGGCTCTGGCAAATCCGATGACCGTAATGCCCAGATCATTTGCCAATTGGAGTGCCAGGTCTGTTGGTGCAGATTTTGAAATCAGAATTCCCGCGCCGATTTTAGATATCTTAAGCAACACTTCAGAGGAAATCCGACCGCTGAACACAATCAATTTATTTTTAACCGGAACACGCTGCTGCAGGATATGCCCGTAAATTTTATCGAGGGCATTATGTCTGCCAATGTCCATCCGAATGGCATGCATTTCATCAGGCGTCGCCAAGGCTGCATTATGAACACCGCCGGTCCGGATGAATTGTTCTGATTCCGATTGCAGCTGATTCATCAGGGTATAACACTGATCAGCTGTGACTGACAGACGGCTGTAGACTGTTTTGGCCGTTCTGACATCACTTTTAAAATAAAACTGCCGGCTCTTCCCGCAGCAGGATCCGATAAAACGTTTTGAGTGATCCTGCGGGATGGTGTCGATATTTTTAGTGATATCGATGTAAGCAAACCCTTTGCCTTCATCGACTGATATACTGCT
The DNA here is from genome assembly GCF_035301675.1 of Lentibacillus sp. Classification (NCBI taxonomy): domain Bacteria; kingdom Bacillati; phylum Bacillota; class Bacilli; order Caryophanales; family Bacillaceae; genus Lentibacillus; species Lentibacillus sp. The sequence continues at coordinate 191,919 of NZ_DATGTT010000047.1, forward strand.
GATTTCATTATACGAACGGATAACCCCTTCTGACGCAAGAAAGCCTACTGCCAGTTCCTCCAAATCGGTCGGTGAACATACCATTGTAGCAAATTCTGCACCGTTTAATATAACTGTCATAGGAAATTCTGTGGCGATCTCATCATCCAGTGATAATGGGTCCTCCCCATCAAACCGGATAACCTGCCAATTATGTTGTGTATTATTCATCCAATCACCTTCCAGGTCAACTTCCGTTCAACATTCCAAACATTTTATATACGATATATTTTTTCTATTCTGTCAATTAAATTATCATGAAAATGGTCAGAACACAACTGATTCAGCTTTTATGATTCATAATGAAAGACTGCCATTATCAATTGCAATGGCAGTCCTCTCATCCAAATTTGCCTGCTTAATCGAGCCGTTTTTGCATTAATGTTGTAACTTCCTCAAAACCAAGTTTCCCATAAAGCTGTTTAATTGAATTGCCGGCAAACACATTAAGCTGAACGGCAGCATACCCCGACTGCTGCAACCTTGCTATAGCTTCCTTACATAACTTTGTTGCAATCCCCTGCTTCCGGTATTGCCGCAGGACATAAAGTTCTGGAATGACACCTACAGGTTTGTCTGTATAATAGTCAATTGTACTCCCGACACCTATCCACCCCTGAAGGCTGCCATTGCCTGTATGCACCAGATAATAGCCCCCGGAAGCCAAAAGCGGAGAAATCATTTGCTGGGCTTTTTCCTGTTCCTCAGGAATATGCCCCACACTTGATTCTTTTAAAACATCCATTGAATGGCGGATAATCTCCCGGGTTTCACGTTCTGTTGCTTTTCGAATCGTCATCCGTTTATACAACTCCTATGAACTTGCTGAATCAGCGCTTAATAAATTTTGTGATCAGTGGGCTTACCTGTCCGTACAGCTTGCCGACTTGTTGTGCTGTTGTGGTGATTTTATCAATATCCAAATTTCCTTCCTGATCCCGGAATTGATTCAGGATATTTTGCCCGGCCGGATGCCGATTTCCCTGCATTGGCGGACGGGGCGGATGCATCGGAGGACGTGGCGGGGGCATAGGCCTGCGCGGTCTTCCAAGATAAATCATGAGAACACCTCCCTATTTACGCTTTAATATATCCTATTCAAACAGCCAGCTATATGAAAAGGTGTCCGTCTAAGATATGGACAGTAACAGAGACATGGCAAATGACATAGTCTATCAGATACAAAATGTTTAGGAGGAATGCTATGCGTGTCATTCGAACTGATAAATGGTTATTGGATGCTTATGATCAGCCGCTTGAACTTTGCGAAAAACTTAAACATCTATTTGATGAAGATGTGTCAGCCGGGGAAATCCATCAGCACTTAATCGTGCATGGAATGTACCGCGAACCGCTCAAAAACGGGGATGAATTGATTAAAGAATTGCAGAAGCGCCGCATCTGGCAGATTGTGCAGCAAGAAGCGAAAGAATTGCAGAAAGAATGGAACGGACCGGTTATTCCGATTTTCATATTGCCTGCCGATACAAATAATCGAAAATTAAGGCATGAACAAAATGGAAAATCGGGGCTAAGTTTTCCCGACAAACTGTTTTTATTTGTTTCAGAAATGAATACGGAAAAAGAAATCCGCGCGCTGTTGACCCATGAATACAATCACATCTGCAGATTATCCAAATACAGCAAAAAGGAAGCTGAATACACATTACTTGATACCGTGATATTGGAAGGGCTGGCTGAAAACGCCGTCCGTGAAAGGTTCGGTGACCAGTATACAGCTCAATGGACAGCATATTATTCCAATACACAATTGGAAAGGATATGCATGAACCTGATACTGCCGAACCGGAATACCCCGAAATCAGGCCGGAAGCATGCACAGCTATTATATGGTTTTGGTTTTTTCCCAAAAATGGCCGGCTATTGCGCAGGATATCACCTGGTAAAAAACTACATGAGTAAAGAAAACGTACCGTCACAAGACTTACTGGGAGTTAAATCGGAACAAATAATCGAAAAAACAGACGAAGCCTGATCGCCTGTTTTATTCGATTTTAAAGAAACAAGCCTTTACCAGTAGAAAAATGGAAGCAAAACCAAAGTACCTATCGCGCCCAATGCGATACCATAGGCAAAACCCGGACCATATCCATACCCCGGTCCGTAAAAACCATACCCGAAACCGCCTAAACTCCCCCTGCGGCGAAACGGCTCTATAAACACACGATGATTATCAACATTTCGGATAATGCCACGGTGAACCCCACCATCACGGGTCGTTATTTTGACAGGTCTGCCTTTATTTTTACAGCATAATTCATGATAATACCTGGCCGACATCCTTTCACCTCCATATTACTGAAACTCACGACATTATATGTATTTGGCAAAGTTTCAGTAAGAGGCAGCTGTATTGGGGGATCAGCGGAAAAACATATCAGCCCAAACGGCATTTGCCTGAGCCCAATTACCGTAATTTGGGGATGTACCCATATCAATCTTCATTCACCTACATATATTACTAACAAACGGTTATGGAGGTGTTGATGAATGAGTGAATATGGTGGAGCAGGATACGGTGGAGGTTTTGCCCTAATCGTAGTCCTATTTATCCTGTTAATTATCGTCGGCGTTGCTTACGTTGGCTATTAATGCAAACAATAGAATACTTGGCTTTATCGTCAAGCCTTTATGACGAGAGCCTTCTTATGCAGATAAGAAAGATCTTCTTTATCTGTCAAAAATACAAAACTTTTGAGGAGGATTATAATGGGATTTGGAAATAATCAAGGATGTGGATGCGGCTATGGCGGTGGCTACGGCGGCCAAGTCGCAGGAGCAAGCTATGGCGGCCCCGGATACGGCTATGGTGGCGGATTCGGCTACGGCGGTGGCTATGGCGGTGGCGGCCGCGGTTTTGCGCTGATCGTCGTATTATTCATTCTGCTTATCATCGTTGGCGCAGCGTGGTGCTAACACCAGCCCGTAAAATATCATAGATTAAAAACCGAACCTGCCGGCAAATGGCAGGTCCGGTTTTTAATGTTATAACAATACATATCAATGATTAACGGGGCAAATCAACTGAAAAAGGTTCCGGACCTGTCGGCTGTTCACTGCCGCCCGCCGGTTCCACACTCGTTTTAATCAATTTAAACTGATCAACGCCTTCTCCCTGATATAAAATACGGACCGAGCCATTCTGAATCGGAAGCAATTCCCCGTATACATTATCATCCGTATCAATCATCCATATCTGATAATTTTTCCCTGACAGATCTGCCAAACCATCAATCTCAACCAGAATCTCCCGGGTGGAATTATTAATCCATACATTGCCGGACACATGATCAAACCGGGAAACAGGAATAATTTCAAGCCTTTTGGTGTCAGGTCTTGACTGAACCTGTGCCTCATTTATCTCGTCATTATAGATAACATCCTCATTTAACGCAGTATTACTGCCGCTATTGAATGTGGTAAGTCCAAACGCTAACAGAAGTGCTGCAGCCACCCCGCCAAGCCAGTAAACCGTCTTAGGTCTCCGCTTCCTTTTCGCTGGTTTGTTTTCCTCGTCGATACGTTGATCCAGCCTGTCTTTCAGCGTGCTCGAAGGGGCTTCCTTCTCTTCATTAACTGCCGGCAGCATACGCTCCCAGCCCTCCAATATGCTCTCGCACTTAGGACATTGGTGTATATGGGATATGACATTCTCACATTCAGCTTCATCCAGATTTCCAAGGGCAAAATCAATTAACGTCTGTTCGGGTATATGTTTACGAGATGCCATCTTTTTCACCCCCACCGGTGTCCATCTTGTTGAATAAGGATTTTTGTTTACGCAGATTATTCAGACCATACCGGATCAGCGATTTCACAGATCCAAGCGGCCTATTCATCGTGCTGGCAATTTCCTTATGTGTTTTCTCCTGAAAATAGGATCTGTAAATGGCTTCCCGCTGTTCCTTGGGCAGATGTTCCAATGCTTTTAGAACCGTATCTTTTTTAAACTCAGAAAGAAACTGCTTATCAGCCCCTGCTTCTTCTCCTGAAAGCAATTCTTCCAATGTATTTTGGAGTAACGGTTTCTTCTTTCTGACGAGGTCAAGTGCCCTGCTTTTTGTTCTGATTGCCAGCCACGCCTCAACACTTCCTTTGGAAACCTGGTATTGATCAGCTTTTTGATAGACTTCAAGAAAAACATCGTGACAAACATCTTCTGCTTCTTGTTTGTTCCCGGTCACATGCAATGCTATACGAAAAACAAACGATATATGTTTTTCGTATAGCAAATCAAAGGAATGGCGGGAACCCATTGAAATATTCTTCAATAACTGGACGCTTTCCATAGTTTTGCCCATGTTACTTCCCCCAGGATACTGTTAAAACTGTTTTCTAATAATTTATCAATTTTTTTACCGATTAACAAATCCAAAGTGCATTTTCGTCCGTAACTTCTATGAAAAATAAACAAGCAGGAGGTCAATGGAAATGTTCAGAAAGATTCTATCAATCATAACAGTCGTTATGCTTCTCTTGAGCACAGCACCGGCAGTAAACCAAACCTACGCTGCAGGCGGATTAACACTATTCACCCCTTATACCGGCTTATCGGTAACACCTGGTGAGACGGTCAGTTATCAGGTGGATGTTAAGAACAGCGCTTCAGCCATCCAAAATCTGACGTTTTCCCTGGAAGGTCTGCCGGACGGATGGAACAGCACCATAACGGCAAACGGAAGAGATATTCAACAGCTGTCCGTTCAGCCGGGCGGAAAACAGCAAATCACACTTGAAGTAACCGTTCCGCTTGAAGTTGAAAAAGCTGATTATAACTTTACGTTAGCGGCTGATGGTAATGGTGATGGCTATGCGGAATTACCGTTTAAAACCACGGTATCAGAGCAGGGGACCTTTGAAACAGAACTGACAACCGAACAGCAAAACATGGAAGGACATGCGGATTCCACATTTACATATAATGTGTCCCTGAAAAACCGCACAGCCGAAGAACAAAATTATGCCCTGAGCTCCGGAGCATCTGAGGGATGGGGCGTCACGTTTAAATCAGGCGGCAAGTCAATCACCTCGGCAGCTGTGAAACCAAATGGATCCAAAGATATTACAGTGGAAGTGAAACCGCCCAAAAATGTAAAAGCCCAAAACTATAAGATCCCGATTAAAGCAGCGACGAGCAGCACATCAGCGGAATTGAAACTGGAAACCGTTATAACGGGATCATACAGTCTAAAACTAACAACACCAAAAGGCAATTTAAGTACTGAAATCACTGCAGGCGGGGATAAAACGGTCGATCTGGTCGTCAAAAATAATGGTACAGCTGATCTTACAGACGTAAGCCTCAGTGCATCACCGCCGCCTGACTGGGACGTAGAATTTGACAAAAAAAGCATCTCAGCCATCAAGGCCGGCGAACAAGCAAAAGTACAAGCAACCATGACAGCACCGGATGAATCAATCGCAGGTGATTATGTCACCACCTTTACCGCTGAAACAGCGCAGGCATCATCCGACGCGAAATTCCGTGTTTCAGTCGAGACATCAACTCTATGGGGGGTCATCGGTGTCCTCATCATTCTGGGGGTTATTGGCGGGTTGTATTACATTTTCAGAAAATACGGGAGGAGATAATCTATGACGCAGCCGATCATTGAACTTAATGACATAACCAAACAATACGATGATCAGTTTGCGGTTGATCATTTATCTCTGTCTATTTTTAAAGGTGAAGTTTACGGTCTGCTTGGTCCGAACGGCGCCGGTAAAACAACCGCCATTCTCACAATGCTTGGCCTTAGTGAACCAACATCAGGACAGGTACGCGTCGCCGGCATCAATTCCACCCGTCAGCCGATTGAAGTGAAACGCAAAGTCGGTTATCTGCCCGATGACCTGGGATTCTATCACAATATGACGGGTCTTGAGAATCTGTTATTTACAGCGGAAATGAACAACATCCCGAAAAATACAGCCAAAAAACGTGCCGACGATTTACTGCAGAAAGTCTATTTGAACGAATCCGCTGATAAAAAGACCGGAAAATATTCACGCGGAATGAAACAGCGGCTTGGATTAGCGGATGTCCTGATGAAAAACCCCGAGGTCATCATCCTTGATGAACCGACTTTAGGAATCGATCCAGAAGGCGTTCGCGAATTGCTTAAAATGATTCGAAATTTGAACGAGCTGGAAAACATCACCGTTTTGCTATCGTCCCACCATTTGCATCAGGTTCAGCAAATATGTGACCGGGCAGGAATATTTGTGCAGGGGACACTTTTAGCGGAAGGCGATATCCCAAGTCTGGCTGAACAATTATTAGTGGATGATACGTTTGTCACGACAGTATCGGCAGATCCGATTGATGCCGATTTGATGCAAAAAATCAGTTTGATAGACGGTGTGAACAAGGTCGATCATGACAAGTCATATCTCGAAGTATACTGCAGCCGGGATGTCACGCCGCAAATCAGTAAGACGGTGATTGATTCCGGCAGTGCACTGCTTCAGATAAGCAACAAAAACTTCGGGCTTGATGAAATCTATCACCGTTACTTTGAAGGGCGTGAACAGCATGAATCTGTCTAGCCGATTACAAAAACTCAAGCCGGCAGCAATTACAGATAAAAGGGAAAAAACAAATGAAAACCGCAATGCTTTTTTCGCTCTGGTCAGAAAAGAGTTCACCGATAATATTACAAGCTGGCGGATCATCATTTTACTGGCGATCATAACCCTGACATGCTTTGGATCATTGTATACAGCCGTTACGACCATTCAGGACGCTATCGACAAAAGTAGCGAAAACGGTCAGCAAATCGGGAAGGATGCTTATCTATTTCTCAAACTGTTCACCGTATCAGATGGCACCCTGCCAAACTTTGTCACTTTTGTCACCTTTCTTGGGCCTTTACTCGGTATTGCGCTTGGATTTGATGCAATTAACTCCGAACGGAACAAAGGAACACTGAGCAGATTGATGTCGCAGCCAATACCGAGGGATTATGTGTTGAACGCCAAATTCATCGGTGCATTACTGTTGAATATCGTCCTGTTTTTTTCACTTGGTTTTCTGGTAATGGCACTTGGCATTCTTATTCTTGGCATACCGCCGACCTTTGAGGAGTTCGCCAGGGTCTTTTGTTTTCTCACTCTATGTATCGCCTATATCGCATTCTGGCTGAACCTTGGAATTCTGTTTTCCGTGTTATTCCGGCAAGCGGCAACATCAGCCCTTTCCAGCATTGCTGCATGGCTTTTCTTCAGTGTTTTTTACAATATGATCGTCCAAATGGCTGCCAAGTCCATGCTTTCATCAGGAAGCATTACCAGTCAGGAACAGGCCATCAATGCACAAGGGACGATTTTGAATTTCATGCGCCTGTCGCCGAATTATCTGTTCAGTGAATCAACAACAACACTGCTTTCACCAACCGTACGCAGTCTTGGACCTATGACCACACGACAGACTTCAGGAGCCATACCAAGCCCTCTGCCGCTGGATCAGAGCCTCCTTTTAATCTGGCCGCAGTTAACCGGCCTGATCGCAGCAACATTAATTTGTTTCGCGATTGCTTACATGCTGTTCATGCGGCAGGAAATCAGGTCGAATTAAGCAAAAACCGGCTGTCATCCCTCAACAGATGACGGCCGGTCTTTATTTTAAGTCAGGACGTTGTTGAGACAAATTCTTTTTATTAAAGAAGAATCCGCACTAGCCGGATATTATAATTGGTGCATTTTACCCCGCTCCTATTTTTTCAAAACAAATCAGCCAGTTTTACTAGAGGATAGATGGTTTTTCCAAGATTCTTTGATTCTTCTGATGATATATCCTATCTTCTGCAGATAAGTTTCCTCTTCTGTTGATTTCTCCCGTCTTCTGTTGATATTGCCGCTCATCTGTTGTTTTTTCCTGTCATCTGTTGATAATATCGCTCTTCCGTTGATTTAATTTCTCTTCTGCAGATTCCCGGCTTCTTCTGCCGATATTCGCCATGAGCCATGAGTAGCCGCGTCCCATCTTTTTAGCGTCTTCTTTCATCTCTGGAATCCGTGGAAATTATGAGGATAATCTTGGAATGGTCACATCGGGTTTTCGAAGTGGGATATGACGATTTTCGGCGGCTGCCGAAAATCAACATTATCGAAGGGGTGCACCAACTTTTTATAGCATCGCGCGAAATCCTGTGGACGTGGCGCGAAATCAGCCGGTCCTCGCACGAAATCCTGTGGATGTCGCGCGAAATTCCATGGGAGCTGCGCGATATCCACCAACCTCGTGCAAATTGCTCAACCCCCTCACCTTCCTCAACCCCCAATCCCGCCGCAGAATCACAAAATTATCCATAACCACGGAATTTATAGTTTCTTAACAAGAACAAAGGCTCGGGGCGCCCGTTTAGCGACGTACGGACTGCGCTCAGCGCTGCAGGTGGGTCGGCGTTGCCGCGCATCGCGGCGGTTTTAGCCAATCTGCCCCACTGGCCGCAGGAGATAAAGGAAACATGCCCCCTCATGGGGAGTATGCCGACGTTGGGCGCAAAGCCCGGGTTTAGTCGGCCTTCCTTGAACTCTGGAATCGCTGTTGACTTATCGGACGGAGGTGAAGGAAGTCACGCTACAGCTTTAGCGCTGGAGCCGGACGTGGCTATTTTTGATAAAGCATTCATAAAGCCAAAAATTTATACTCTTATATTATAACTCAACTTTCGCAGACTGAAATAGGCAGGTATGCCTTGATATAATTCGGCAGACCCGCAATCCACTGTTGTAGTTGACTTTTAATAAGTTGTTGCATTTTCTTATTACTCTTTTTCAGAGTATCTTCAAGAAGCTCGATTAACTGCTGCAGGGCAACAG
>NZ_DATGTT010000048.1:0-52920 GCF_035301675.1 Lentibacillus sp.
ACAAATACGGCCGATGGTGTTGTGAATGTTGTGCCGCAGCTCATCACCGGGATAAAAAATGTCTATTATATTAAAGGGCGTGCCGGTACAGGGAAATCTGTATTCATGAAAAAAGTTGCTGCTGCATGTGCAGACCACGGATTTGATGTGGAGCTGTACTACTGCAGTTTTGATCCGAATAGTGTCGACATGGTGCTGGTGCGTGATATGGATTTCTGTATTTTTGACAGCACGGATCCGCATGAGTTTTTTCCGCAAAAAGATAGTGATATCATTGTCGATTTATATGATGAATTCGTTGCTGCGGGAACGGACGAAAAATTTGCAGCGGAAATCAATGATGTGCATATGCGTTACAAGTCTTGTATGAAAAAGGGTATACACTATTTAAAAGAAGCTGGTAAAAAGCGGCAAATAATAGAGGACCGTTACATGGCCGGAATCACCGATGAAGCTGTTGCGCGATGCGTCCAGTCGATTCAGAACATATAGCGGAATTCAAAATAGCGGTGCTTTCGCTCTGCCAAAAAAAGATTGCAATTGCTGGAAATGAATGTTTGCTTCTTTTCCAAAATTAAAAAGTATGATATGATTCTTGAGACAATGCAACGCCTTTGTTGTCTTGTGCGATAATAAAATGAAGAACCCATTCCTTGCTATGGAAACATAGTAAGGAATTTCTATTTTTGCGAAATTTACATTTTATTATTAATTGTCTAAACATTGTCACGAAATAGACTTCATTTTATCAACTTAGAATTATAAGGAGTGTTACGATGTCAAAACAGAATAATAAAGACGAATTCAAGCCATATGTACCGGCTTCCCAGAATCCGCCTCAATTCACCTGGGTTGCGATGGTTATCGGTGCGGTGCTGGCGATTGTTTTCGGTGCAGCGAATGCTTATTTAGGACTTATTGTTGGTATGACAGTATCTGCATCAATCCCGGCTGCGGTTATTTCGATGGCTGTGCTTCGAATTATTATGAAACGGACATCCATTTTAGAAAATAATATTGTCCAGACGATTACTTCGACGGGTGAGTCGCTCGCTGCAGGTGTCATATTCACATTACCTGCATTGTTTATCTGGCAGTTGGAGCCAAGTTTGATAACGATTGCCATTATTGCATTGGCAGGGGGGATATTAGGTGTTGTTCTGATGATTCCGCTTCGTCGGGCATTGATTGTCAATGAACATGAAACATTGCCATACCCGGAAGGAACCGCATGTGCCGAGGTGCTACATGCCGGTGAAGAAGGGGGTAAGGGGGCCAAGTTGGTCATGGGCGGCCTTGGCATTGGTGCAGCATTTAAGCTGTTAACGGACGCCGTCAAGGCGTTCCCTTCATCTGTTGAGTGGGAGATTTATAAATTCAAAAATGCAGCAATTGGTATGGATACAATGCCTGCATTACTCGGTGTCGGTTATATAATCGGACCTCGCATTGCTGGAATTATGTTTGCCGGTGGTGTTCTTGGCTGGCTGGGAATTATCCCGTTGATCAGTTTTATTGGCGATTTAACAACCACACCAATATACCCGGGGGAAATTCCAATTTCGGAAATGGGCTTCCACCAAATCTGGGATAATTACCTGCGTTATATCGGGGCAGGTGCAGTTGCTTTTGGCGGTATTATGGGACTGATTAAAACATTGCCAACAATTGCAGCCTCATTTAGTGGATCAATAAAAGGTTTTTCAGCAGCTGGAGAAGCAGAAGACCTGCGCACAGACAAAGATATCCCAATGTCATTAATCGTTGGATTGACTGTTGTGTTCATGGCAATACTGTTGTTCTGGCCGACGATTAATGTTGGTGTTGTTGGCGCCATCTTATTATTTGTTTTTGGTTTCTTCTTTGTTACAGTATCTTCCCGCATTGTTGGTATTGTTGGTAGTTCATCTAACCCTGTTTCCGGTATGACAATCGGGGCACTTATTTTTATTTCACTTGTGCTATCCGGCATCGGACATACTGGACAAGCAGGTGCGACAACAGCGATTATCATCGGTTCGGTTGTATGTATTGCAGCGGCAATTGCCGGGGATACGTCACAGGATTTGAAAACGGGTTATATTGTCGGTGCGACACCGAAATGGCAGCAAATTGCCCAATTATATGGTGTGTTAATCACAAGTATTATTATCGGATTTGTTTTAATCCTGCTTGATAATGCTTATGGATTTGGCTCAGCTGAGCTTCCTGCACCACAAGCTGTTCTAATGTCTATGGTTGTTGATGGCATTATGAGTGGCGATTTGCCGTGGAGCTTAATCTTTATCGGAGCAACAGCGGCATTAACTGTTGAACTGTTTGGCATTGGGTCATTACCATTTGCAGTAGGACTGTACTTGCCAATTCATTTGACATCACCAATTATGCTTGGCGGAATTATTAATGGAGTCATTAAACGCCGCACGAAAAATAAAGAAGCATATAAAGAGAAGAATGAACGCGGTATTCTCCTGGCATCAGGTTATATTGCCGGCGAAGCACTGATGGGCGTGATTGTCGCATTAGCAGTTACAGCAGGTGTTGTATTCCCTGAAGAAACAATCCTCGGTCCAGTTGCATCCTTGATTGCGATTGGTATTGTAGCGTGGCTCTTGTTCCGCACGGCTAATAAAAAACCTGTTAAATAATAGACATACTTTTAAGAGCTGTCCTTTTATAAGGATGGCTCTTATTTTTTATCGTGAACACCGGAATAATTGATGTACATCAAGGCTGCATGAAAAAAATTGTTTCATAATAGCGACAAAGGGGAGGTGGAAAGAATGTATCTTTTCATGGAAGAATATATATTCATTTTTATTGGAGCAATTATAACAATCGGTTTAACCATTATGCTGAGGGCTTTTTGGGTCATGCTTCTTCAGATCGTCCTGATTAATCTGCCATTATTCGTCCAAAACAGTGAAGCCATGGTACTTGTCTTACTGATAGCCCAGATTGCTTTAAGCGGGGAGGTGCTTTATAAGTATCTTATGGCAATTGAGATGAACTACAACCTGGTTCTTGAGAAAATACACAAAAAAGACCCTGACCTCATCAAGGAAGAACATAGAGGGAGTCGATTTTCATTCTGGAAAACAAACTGATAGGCAAGAGCGTATGTTAGTAAAAAAGTCTGCCCGGCTAATGATTCGGACAGACTTTTCTTTTCTATTTAATTTCTTTCAAAATATCGGTCACCTTCTCGACGGTGTACGAGCTGCCGCCTTTATCTTGTGTCCCTTCAACCATCATGGCAATCAAAATATCCTGATCTTCTGATGGGTAGCCGACAAACCATCCATTTTCTTTGCCTTTTTCATCCTCAGCAGTCAGTTTAAGCTCGGCTGTGCCAGTTTTTCCGGAAATTGGAAAATCTGCATCCTTTGCCTTTGTTGCTGTTCCATTCGATGCTGCAACGACATCACGGAGTGCTTCCTGAATCAGTGCAGCCTGATCACTGGTTATCAGCTCTTCTTTCCAGACCTGCTCTTGTTTTGCATCCGCTAATAACGTTGGCTTGAGCATATTGCCCCCGTTTAATACCGGGGTATAGGTCAATGCCAAATGGAGGGAGCTGGTTTCGATTTCTCCCTGGCCATAGCTTGTATTGGCAAGCAGTACCTCGTCATTAATCGAGCCGCTCGACGATACTGAAGATGCTGTTATCGGATAGTCAAATGGCAACTCTTCGCCAAAGCCAAATTGCTGCAGGCCATTAACGAGTTTCTCACTGCCCATTTCGACTCCTTTTCTGGCAAAATAAATATTATCGGAGCGGATGAGTGCATCGGTTAGATCTACCGGACCGTTTGATTCACTCACACGGCGGACCTCATAATCGCCCCAGCCTTCACCGTTGCTCCACGTCAGGCCATTTATCTCCATGCCTTCACCGGGGACAATGCTTCCGTTATTCAGACCGATTGCTGCTGTTACCGGTTTGATGGCGGAACCGGGTGCAAACGTTGCAGAAAAGCGGTTCAATGTCGGCTTTTTCGGATCATTTTGCAGTTTGTCATAATCAGACTGGGAGATGCCATATAAAAACTTGTCGGGAGCAAATCCCGGGCTGCTGACCAACGCCAGAGTCTCACCGGTTTTCGGGTTGATTGCTGCGGCAGTGCCGGTATCATCACCATAAGATTCATAGATCGCTTCCTGGGTATCTGCATCGATGGTTGTCACGATGTTTTCGCCGTTTTCGGCCTCTTTTTCAGCAATAACAGTTTCTTCACCATTATCGCTGACGGCCGTTATTTTAGCGCCTTCCTCTCCCTTAAGTCTCTCCTCAAATAATGACTCGAGACCGCGTTGTCCGATCATATCATCCGCATCATATTTATCAGAGTCCAGTTTTTCCATATCCTCTGCGGTCACTTGACTGATATAACCGGTAAGGTGGGAGGCAGCTTTGCCAAGCGGATAAACCCGGCCGGCTACTTCGCGGGTGGAAACACCGTCAACCTCGAGTAACTGGCTAACCTTGCTATCTGCTGATGGCGGCAATTTTTTGAGCGGCACATGCATATTCGGTTTCACCCAATCCTGATTCAGGCTGTTGTCAATGGTTTCAACTGAAATCCCCAGTAAGTCAGCAATTTTTTGTTTAGCCTGTTTCGGATTATTGCCTAATTTCTCTGGTACGATGCCGATTTCGTTTACCGTGTCATTAAGCGCCAGCGGCATCCGGTTGCGGTCGAGTATCTCGCCGCGCTTCGGTTCGGTTGTTTCCAGGCTTATGTCAGCACCACCCTTGATCTTGGGGAAAATAAACCCGGGATCCCATTTGACAAACCAATTTTTTTCTGAATCCTCAGATCCTTCGCTTTCTTCTCTGATGAGTGTTGCTTCATAATCAAACGATATCGGCCCGGCTATAGATTCCATCTCAACGGTAAAAGGGAATTGTGCTGTTCCTTTGTCCATAGCGGTTTCCATCTGCTCTTCGGATAATTTTTCAAATGATACCTCCAAGCCGGATATGTTTAGATCGCTGTAAATGGATTTGTAGCGGTCAACAAACTCCTCAGTTGGATATGTTTCTTCAGATTTTGAAGTAATCATCTTATACATTTCGGAAAATTCCTGATTATTCCAATGATTGACATACTTATCAAAACGTTCCTGTGGCGTTGGTTCGTTATTTGAACACGCGGCTGTTAAAAGCAGCAGAAAAAAAGAAAATAAAATCGTTATCTTTTTCATGCAATCCCCTCTATCTCCCTTTAATATTACTCTTTATTTATTATATCACGTCACATGTACAAAAACATGCACATAACCGGGTCACTTATTAAATGATTCCAGGAAAGAAAAGAGGTAAAAGTCATCGGATTTAACTTTTACCTTGCTTCCATGTGGTTTTTCAGTTCAGTTTTGATACGGTTCAACTCGCTTTCGGAAACAATATAGTACCAAATATCACTAATGTATTGGCCGCTTCCGCTTATTTCCATAGAGTCAATTGTGCTCCGGGTTTTCCGGTAATCGGAAAACAGTGTTTTCATCTGTTCAAACGTAAGGTCGGTCTTTACATTGTCCCCAACGATATCGAGAATGTTTGTGACTTTCGTGATGCTTGAGAAACTGGCACCTTTGTCGATTGCCGCCTGAATAACCCTGCGCTGGCGTTCATTCCGGCCGAGATCTCCCCGGGGATCTTCCTTGCGCATGCGAATGTAGCTTAAGGCTTCGTCACCATTCAGAGTTATTTTGCCTGCCGGAAAGTCATAACCGCCTTGTGAAAAGGCACGATCATTTGTAACGGTTACGCCTCCCAGCGCATCAATCCCCTGCTGAAAACCTTTCATGTTGACCTTGACATAGAAATGAATGGGTACATCGAGCATTTGATTTACTGTATCAACGGACAATCCTACACTGCCAAACGCATAAGCATGGTTAATTTTATCCAGGCCTTCACCAGGTATGTTAACCCGTGTATCCCGCGGAATGCTGAGCATTTTCATAGAATTCGTATTTGGGTTCATTGAAGCCAGAATCATCGTATCGGAACGACCTTTGTCATTTTCGCGTTCATCGACACCAAGGAGTAAAATATTGATCGATTTATTTTCATTGAAAGTCGACTCAAGTTCCTTTTGCCGCTGAGGATCATCATCCCTCGGCAGCGGACTGTGCATCGTTTCAGCTGTGTCACTGACTTTATCGTATATGTACACCAGACCGATGCCGGTAATTAATAATAGTAGCAGTATAATGCCGCCGACCCAGTATGGCCATTTCCGGCGTTTCTTTCTCCGTGTATTTTCAACTCGTGAGTTCAAATGAATTCTCCTCCGTTCAGATTACTGACTGAATTTGCCCGGAATTAAAAGTCTATCCCATTATTAGACGAATGAACGTCACCTGAAGTTTCATTTTTCCCGCTGCGTTATTTCGTTAATTCTGACTATATGTCATCTCAGACTTCATTTCAAGTGGAAAACATGAGTCATGAGACCTAATTCAATAAATTATTTTAAAAAATTACTTGAAAATCATTTCCGTTTTGACAAAACTATACACCCTAAAAGCACTGAGTATGTAGTATAATGGTCTTATACAAAAAAGTGAAATCTAGGTATGGGCTTAAAGTATTATTTTCATAACCATAAAAATACGACTCATTAAAAATGTGCTCAATATAGAAAACTATAGATCTCTTTTTATATGATATAATTCATGATATAAGAGGTGTATGTGTTGATAGGTGAAACAATAAAGCAATTGCGCCAGGAAAAGAAGATGTCTATATCTGAACTTGCAGACAAAGCTGGGGTTGCAAAATCCTATTTAAGCTCCATTGAACGAAACCTTCAGACAAACCCGTCCATTCAATTCGTTGAGAAAATCAGTTCTGTTTTGGGTGTTCCGGCGAATTATTTTATCCGCGAAGATCAGCTCAATGAGTCATCAGAATCTTTAGATCGGGAATGGCTGCAGATTGTCCGGGAGGCGATGGATGCTGGCGTGTCAAAAGAGCAGTTTAAAGAATATATCGAGTTCTTTAAATGGCGGAATCAGCAATAACTGATTTTAGGCCCGTGAAGCTGAAGCTTGCGGTTTTTTACTGCCATTTCCGGGCTGAATTGATTCTTTTGATGAACTCGAACTGTTAGCGGTGTGAGGGGTTTTTATGAAAAGACATGTTTACTGGCTGCTGCCAATTTTATGGATGGGTGTTATTTTTTATTCGTCGGCACAGCCATATGAAAATCAGGATGTGAAACCTTTTTTGGAGAGAGCGTTTGATTTATCCTTTCTAACGCCTTACCTTGAATGGGTTTCATTTAAATACCATCAGTCAGAAGTGAGTGTGGCTGCACTAGGCATGGAAGGATTTATTGAATTTTTTATGCGAAAGGGTGCCCATCTCGGTGTTTTCTTTGTTCTGTTCTGTCTGTTTTTTGTTGCCTTAACGAGATCAAGCCATCTGAAATTTCGGGGAGCACTGGCTGTGTCGTTTTTACTGACAGTTGCATATGCTGCTATAGATGAGTTTCATCAAAGTTTCACGGCAAACCGCACACCTTATTTTGGCGATATTCTTTTAGATGGAGCCGGTGCCCTGATTGCGGCGATTCTATTATTTGTTCTTCAGCGTTATCGGACAAAAAACAGGAACTTATGACGAATCAGTATGAAGAAATTACCGAATACGACACATTTCGACAACATTAATCTGCAAAATGTGGTATGATTCTGTTAAACTAATAAAATATGTCAAAAATAGAATAGGTTAGAGGTCGAAAAAATTAAAATGAGAAATCTAAACGGTCATAACCAATCACTTGGCGTTTTTGACCACTATTTAAAAGGCGGTTTTTAAATGGCAGAACAAGAGCGATACAAGAACCTGATGGAAAAATTAATTAAAGAAACAGAGAATGCAAAGATTCAAACGGCGGAAGAGTTGATTCAAAAGCTGGTCAGTGAATTATCAGGCGAAAAATCTTATACACCAGATCATTAAATACAAGGACTGCATTTTCTGACGGAGGTGCAGTCTTTGTATTAAGGTACCGAACAGCTGGTTTTAGAATGGACAGTGCCGCAATCGATATGCTACATTAACTGAAGTAATGACAAAGGGATGAGCCGATTGGAAAGCAGTGTTTATATTAAAAATGCTTCCATTTACACCGATGAAGATGGTGTTGTGAATGGATCTTTATTAACAGAAGGTACAAAAATAAAAGCTGTACATACTAAAGAGATAGTACCGACTGAGGAAGCAGTCGTAATTGACGGTCAGGGATTAAATCTTATTCCAGGATTTATTGACGGTCATATACACGGAGCGGCTGGAGCGGATGTCATGGATGGTACTGAAAAGGCGCTGGATACCATGGCCGGAGCACTTCCTGCTGAAGGGACAACAAGCTTTCTGGCAACGACGATTACACAAGCTTCTGAAAGTATCGATAAGGCACTTGAAAATGTGGCTGATTACCAATTAAAACCAGGTAAAGCCGACGTGATCGGGGTCCATTTGGAAGGGCCGTTTATCGAACCAAGTAAAAAAGGCGCTCAGCCGCTGGAGCATATTCTGGAACCGGATATCGGCCGGTTTAAAAAATGGCAGCAGCTGTCAGGGGATTCGATCAAAACAATTACGATGGCGCCGGAGCATGATGAGACAGGAGAATTCATCGAATATTTGCATGACTCAGGTGTGAACGTGTCGGGAGGTCATACGGATGCGGGGTTTGAAGCCATTAAAAAAGCAATCCCGCACGGACTTCGGCAGCTGACACATCTTTGCAACGCGATGAATGGAATCCACCATCGTGATATTGGAGCTGTTGGAGCGGCATTTCAGTTGGAGGATCTAAGAGCAGAACTGATTGCTGATGGGATCCATGTGTCCCCGGAGATGCTTCAGCTGATTTTTTCCAACGTTGGGAGTGAACGGTTGATCCTGATAACCGATGCAATGCGGGCAAAATGTCTGCAGGCGGGCAACTATGAGCTTGGCGGGCAGCCTGTAACGGTCACGGAAGATCGTGCTTTATTGGGAAATGGCACATTGGCCGGCAGTATATTAAAAATGTCAGAAGGCGCCCGGCAGATGCTGCAGCTAAAGGATACATCGATTCATAATGTCGTGCAGATGACATCGGAAAACCCGGCAAAACAGCTTGGAGTTTTCGATCGGAAAGGCAGTATAAAGCCAGGTAAAGATGCGGACCTGCTGTTGGTTGATGATGCTTTGAATCTAAAATATACGATATGCCGCGGGGTGGTTGCATATCAGGGGAGATGAAGTAAATGGATATTATTCGTGTGAAGGATTATGATGAACTGAGTGAAAAAGCTTGCAAAATTCTGACTAATGAGATTAAAAAATCCGGCAGCTCAGTGTTTGGGCTGGCCACGGGGTCAACTCCGGAAGGTCTGTATCAGCAGCTCATTGAGGAATACAAGAAGGGCAATATTTCGTTCGCTGATGTCACTTCATTCAATCTTGATGAATATGTCGGTCTGGCAGCAGACGATCCGAACAGTTATCGGTATTATATGGACGAAAAATTATTTAGCCATATTGATTTGCCTGACGAGCAGGCTTTTTTGCCTAATGGAATTGCGGATGACCCTGATAAAGAATGCCATGATTATGAAGCCCTTATCAAGGATGCCGGCTATATTGATTTGCAAGTGCTGGGTCTTGGATTGAACGGACATATTGGTTTTAATGAACCCGGTACACCGGTTGACAGACGCACCCATGTTGTCGATTTGGATGAGTCCACACGGGAGGCCAATGCCCGCTTTTTCAATTCCCTGGATGATGTTCCGAAAAAAGCCTTGACAATGGGAATTGGCTCGATTATGGAAAGTAAGAAGATTGTACTGCTCGTCTCAGGTGAGAAAAAAGCCGATGCGGTGAAGCGGCTCGTAAATGGTGAAGTGTCCGAGGACTTTCCGGCATCAATTCTGCAAAAGCATAATAACGTCATACTGATTGCAGACGAAGAGGCACTGTCGAAACTTTGAGACAGTGCCTCTTCAAACTTCAGCCCGAGAGATCAAACTTCAGCCCGAGACTTCAAACTTCAGCCCAAACCCAAGTCCTCGTCCTGTTATACATCAATCTCCACATATGCAATTCCTTTATCCGCAAATACCGCCTTGCCGCTGGTTAGATTTACTACCCAGTCGCGGAAATCCGCCTCTTGTCCATCAGGCACATATACAATAAATTCCACTTTTTCAAGATAATTTATTGAATCCAGGATAAAGTCCGAATTGCGCAATTCATTTTCCAATTTTCCAAGCAATGAATAGTCGACAGTGACCGAAACGCCCTGCATCAGTCTTCGCTCGACCACACCTGCAGTTTGAATCGCCTGTGATGTGGTGCTGCTGTACGCACGGATTAAACCGCCGGCACCTAGTTTAATGCCGCCGAAGTAACGTGTCACGACAACAGCGGTATCTTTCAAATCCTGCTTTTTCAGCACGTTCAAAATCGGCACACCGGCAGTTCCGCTGGGCTCCCCGTCGTCATTGGCCTTCTGGGTCTGGTTATGTTCACCGACCATATAAGCGGAACAATTATGAGTGGCGTCATGATGCTTTTTTTTAATTTCCTGAACAAATGCTTGTGCTTCCACTTCCGTTTCGACACGTTTGACATATCCGATGAACCGTGACTTTTGTATGATTATTTGATCAAAATCTTCCTTTTTTACGGTATAATAGTTAGATAACATGTTTTTTTGCCTCCCGGAAGGTATTATACTAGATAATAGGGTATGGCGACATTGGAATTTTGCGGGTAAATATTCTATGAAAGTACGAAAAAAGCCCCTATAAACGACAATATGTTTCCGAATAATTATAACATAGGCTGGTGGGATAGATGGCACAAAAACTGGAAGAAAAAGCACTGGACCATGTGATTGATGATGTAATCGGAATGGTTCAGAACAGCAAGGATGAAATTTTTAGCATCAGTGAAGAAGCTCAGAAAGAGTATGAACAGCTAAATAAAGAATTGCAAGAAACGAAAGAGCAGGTAACCAAGCACATCAGCGATGGGGAGGAACTGGAACAGAAGGTACAGTTTTCCAGAGAGCGCTTATTTGAGGTCAGCCAAGACTTTGACCACCATTCGGAAAATGAAATCCGTGAAGTCTATGAAAATACACATGCCATGCAGACAAAACTTGCCATTTCCCGTCAGGAAGAAAGAGTTCTGCATGACAAACGGGATGATCTTGAACGCCGCTTGCTGTCGCTGGATGAGACAATTCAACGGTCGGAAGGGCTGGCCAGCAAAATTACAGTCGTTCTGACTTATTTAAATGATGATTTCAGACAGGTTAATGAAATGATAGAAGAGGCAAGAGAAAAACAGGAATTCGGCCTGAAAATTATTGAAGCACAAGAAGACGAACGCCGGAAAATATCACGGGAAATTCATGATGGCCCCGCTCAGATGCTGGCGAACATCCTGCTTCGTTCGGAACTGGTTGACCGGACATTCCGGGAAGGTTCAGCAGATGAAGCGCTTTGTGAAATCAGAAGTGTTCGGAAAATGATACGGTCGTCGCTGTATGAAGTGAGGCGTATCATATATGATCTCCGCCCGATGGCATTGGATGATCTTGGGCTGATACCCACTATGAAAAAATATGCTGCTACAGTTGCTGATTATAATGATATTGAAATCGATTTTACGACACCCGGTCTGGAAAAGCGTTTGGAGCAGAAATATGAAATTGCGTTTTTCCGTTTAATGCAGGAAGCCTTGCAAAATGCGATTAAACATGCAGAGGCTTCGTTAATTGATGTAAGACTGGAAATAAATCCGGCGATGATAGAAATGCAGGTCGAGGACAATGGTAAAGGGTTTGATCCTGCATTAAAACAGGATAAATCGTTCGGGCTGATCGGCATGCGGGAACGTGTTGAAATGTTGGACGGTTCCCTGTCAGTGGATTCAACGATAGGTGAAGGTACAAGCATAACAATACAAGTGCCCTATGTGGGATCGTAAAAAATATTGTGTTTTGTAAAATTTAAAGTATACTGAAATTAAGATGACATTTGAAATGTAATAGGGTAAGCTTTCATTAAATAGAGTAATAACTCGGGAGGAAGAGTTGATGAGTAAAAAACGAACAAAAATTGTATTAATAGACGATCATAAGCTATTCCGTGAAGGTGTCAAGCGCATTCTTGAATTCGAGCCTTCCTTTGAAGTTATTGCAGAGGGCGATGATGGCAATATTGCCTCCAAGCTGGTCAGGCAGCATAAACCGGATGTTGTTCTGATGGACATTAACATGCCAAAGTTAAATGGGGTACAGGCTACAACTGATCTTGTAAGAAAATTTCCGAATACTTATGTCATCATTCTCTCGATCCACGATGATGAAAGTTATGTAACACACGCTTTGAAAACCGGTGCACAGGGTTATTTATTAAAAGAAATGGATTCAGACGCGCTAATAGAAGCGATTAAAGTCGTTCGTGAAGGCGGTTCGTACCTTCATCCGAAAGTAACGCACAATCTAGTTCAGGAGTATCGCCGTCTGGCAGATGAGAGCATGTCAGCAACTGTGTCGGAGACTGGTGTGGAGTATCACAAACCTCTTCACCTGCTGACCCGCCGTGAATGTGAAGTGCTGCAGCTGCTGGCAGATGGAAAGAGCAACCGGGGTGTCGCCGAGAGATTATACATCAGTGAAAAAACTGTCAAAAATCACGTCAGCAACATTTTGCAAAAAATGAACGTCAATGACCGTACACAGGCGGTTGTTTCAGCTATCCGCAAAGGCTGGGTTGAGGTGCAAAGCTAGCCGCATCTATGACCCGGGATAGTTTAAGGCTCTGCAGTCTTTTAGCTGCAGAGTTTTTTAATGGTGCATTTTTGCCCCAGCTGGTGTAAAATGAGGGACAAAAGTACAAGTTATGAGGAGAAGGTACGCGATGAAAATTGCTGTAATGACGGATAGTACAGCCTATATCCCCGAAAACCTGATAGAACAGAACAATATCCATATTGTCCCGCTTAGTGTGGTATTCGGAAATGATTCCTACCGTGAGGGAATTGATATGACAACCGGGGAATTTTACCAAAAGGTGAAAGAAGTGGAGGATCTGCCAAAAACCTCACAGCCGTCAATCGGAATGATAACTGAAAAATTGGAAGAACTGGCAGGCTACTATGACGCGGTTGTCTCGATTCACCTGTCAAGCGGCATCAGTGGTACATATCAGGCGGTTGTCAGCGCGGCAGAAATGGTAGAAAATATTGACGTTTACCCTTATGATTCAGAGTTAAGCTGTATGGGACAGGGTTTTTATGTGCTTGAAGCGGCAGAATTGTCTGGAGCCGGGAAATCACCGGAAGCCATTATTGAACGGCTTGATTATATAAAGCAAAGTATCCGTGCTTACTTTATGGCTGACGATTTAAGTCATCTGCAACGCGGCGGACGGCTGACAGGTGCTCAGGCACTTGTTGGGAGCCTCCTGCAGGTTAAACCGGTGCTTCATTTTGTTGATAAAAAAATCGTTCCATTTGAAAAAATCCGTACCCGTAAAAAGGCATTGAATCGAATTATGCGCATGCTCGAAGAAGATGCGAGCAATGGACAAGAACTTAAGGTCGTTTTTATTCACGCTAATCATGAATCAGCTGCTGCCGACTTGAAAAATCAATTTGATGCTGAATACCCGGGTATGGATACGATGATTAGTTATTTTGGACCTGTCATTGGTACCCACCTGGGTGAAGGTGCACTTGGTGTTTGCTGGTATACAAAATAGAATAGTCACTCCGGAATCGGTTGTCATGCCGGTTCCTTTACCTCTAAATCTATCAGGAGCGTGAAGCCATGGATCCAACTGAACTCAGCCTGCGTTATGGAGGGAAGCTCCTGCTGCGGCATGAAATCCTCATTGACGACCCCTTATTTGAAGATCTTCTGAATATGAATTGTTTAACCTCCCGATCTTCCATCCGATCGAAATGGTCCCATTATCAATGCGAGCGCTGCGGAAATCAAAAACAATCCTTGTTTGGTCAGCTACCCTGTCATCATTGCGGCACATCACATGTTTACTGCCGCAAATGCATTGAAATGGGAAGAGTGATGGCGTGTTCGTTGTTATACGAATGGACCGGTCCTGAATATATCTGGCCAAGCCATAAAAACCCCTGTACATGGACTGGCGAATTGACGATCTCTCAGCAGAAAGCAGCAGATCGTATTGTCAGAACAGTCGTGAACCGTGAAGAGGAATTATTAACTTGGGCTGTGTGCGGTGCCGGTAAAACGGAAATGCTATTTCCGGGCATAGCCAAAGCTTTAGAACTGGGACACCGTGTTTGCATTGCAACACCCAGGACGGATGTAGTGCGTGAATTACTCCCTCGGCTGCGTGGAGCATTTTCAGATATATACATTCAGGGGTTGTATGGCGGCAGTCTTGAAAAAGATGGGACAGCCCAGTTAATCATCGCAACAACACATCAGCTGCTTCGTTTTAAACATGCTTTTGACGTGATTATTATTGATGAGGTCGATGCGTTTCCTTACACACATGATGCCTCACTTCCGTTTGCCGCAACCCGTGCCAAAAAGGAAGGCAGCACCACACTTTATTTAACCGCTACACCGAGACGTGATCAGCAGCTGCAGATGGCCCGAAAGAAACTCCCGCATGTATTCGTTCCAAGGCGCTTCCACGGACATCCGCTTCCCGTACCGATTTTTCGCATGTGCTATTCATTAAAGAAAGACCTACAGAAATGTGTCCCTCCCAATGCATTTTTCAAATGGTTTACTGACAGAAAATATCAAAGCCGGCAATTGCTAATTTTTGTTCCAACGATAAAACTTGCTGAATCGATAACACATAAACTGTCTGTTGAGCTTCCTGGCTATAAGATCATGGCTGTCCATGCATCGGATTATGAGAGGGAGGAAAAAGTTCAGCAATTCAGGGAAAAACAGTTTCAAATCTTGGTGACAACGACAATTTTGGAGCGTGGGGTTACCTTTCCGTCTGTGGATGTAGCCATCCTGGATGCGGGCCATAAGGTTTTTGACGAATCCGCCCTCGTGCAAATCGCCGGAAGGGCCGGCAGAAGTCCGGACGATCCGACAGGGGAAGTGGTGTTTTTTCATGATGGCAGGACTGAAGCAATGGTGCGGGCTGTAAGGGCCATCATAAAGATGAATAAACGAGGGGGTTTTCACTGACATGAATTGTTTATGGTGTGATTCTGATATGATTCCTGAGCTTAGCTGGAAGACGTTATTTTGGTTATCCAAACCGAAAAGTCTCTGCCCATCCTGTGCGGACCGGTTAACCATTATTCAGGGTAAGCGCTGCGGCAAGTGCAGCCGGTTAAGCAATGAGGAAATTTGCTCTGACTGCAGATGGCGGAAACTTCATGCCCCGCTGGAGGATCCTCTGATATGTAATTATTCTGTTTTTGCATATAATGAAACAATGCAGGAAATGGTTTCGAAGTGGAAATACCGCGGCGATTACTCTCTTGGGAAAGTGTTTAAAAGTGATTATCAAAATGCGTTTAAACAGCACTTTTCATTTCTGGCAAAAGAAACGCTTGCTGTTCCCATTCCGTTAAGTGATGAACGTATGACTGAGCGCGGCTTCAACCAAGCAAAGATGCTAGCTGATTTTTTGCCGTTGAAATCAGAAGATATATTGACACGCAGCCACAGTGAAAAACAGTCCAAGAAAAGCCGCCGGCAACGTATTACTTCTTCCAATCCATTTCACACAACTTACGCAATCAGCACCCCCGTTCTTCTAGTCGACGATATCTATACAACCGGCATGACACTCAGACATGCAGCCTTTGTTTTAAAAAAACATGAATGTCCGGCTGTGTATGCTCTGACGTTGATCCGCGGGTAAGCTGCTGGAGGAAGCCGGGAAAGATAAAAGTGGGGAGGAGGTGTGATTCTGTTCAACTGACATTCATCGGGAAAAAGCGAACCACTGAATAAAGTGTTCAGGAAAAAAAATCGACAGAAAATCAAGTGCCGCCCGGATTGATACAGAACGTTAAAAATTATCGAGAACCCTCTATCGAGCCACTGGCGCACATTTGCTGATTGAATGAAAAAATTGCATGGACATTTTATTAATTTATTGTTTGTTTTAGCAGGAAAAATAGACGGGAATGTAGTATAATAGATACATAAGATGAAAGGAGGACACTTTTTTATGAAGTACAACATTCGTGGTGAAAACATTGAGGTGACCGGAGCAATTCGGGATTATGTCGAAAAGAAAATCGGCAAACTAGCAAGATACTTTGATACACCGCCATCATCGGATGTAAATGTAAACTTGAGTGTCTATAACGATGAACAGCGAATTGAGGTTACGGTTCCAATGCCAAATCTTCTTCTCAGAGCTGAAGAGCAGCATATCGACTTATATGCAGCCATTGATCTTGTAGTGGATAAATTGGAACGTCAAATCCGCAAGTACAAAACTAAAGTGAATCGTAAATTTAGACAAGAAGGTTCTCCGAAACACATATTTGCCGAACTTGAAAAAGAAGCACAAATGGAAAATGAAAAAACGGATTCAGACGATGTGGAAATTGTCCGCAGAAAACAATTTGATTTAAAACCAATGGACTCAGAAGAAGCAGTCTTGCAAATGGATATGCTTGGACACGCTTTCTATGTGTTCACCAATGCTGTTTCCGGCAATACCAATGTAGTATATCGCCGCAAAGATGGAAGATACGGGCTGATTGAACCAAACAGTTAATCAAATTAAGTTCAGTGAAACGTCCTTCAGCGGAGCGTTTTCTCCTGAATGTTAAGCCAGGATAGAATCGTAAAAGGCGGTCCCATTAAATGTGGGATCGCCTTTTAAATTGACCAAATCAAAATGGATACATATTGGCTTGATAAATTAATAGTTACCGGCTGAATTATTGTCGATTTTTGACGAACGACAAGCCGAAATTTAATTTTGGTTTATAAAATAGCCGGATATTTCATCATCCAAATTGAAAACATGTCGAAAATTGTATTTTGAAACAATATCTATGTCGAATGCCGGACCAAAATTCAAAAATGGCAATTAGCTTTTTTATACGGCATCGTGCTATAACTGAATTATACAAGATGAAAGGAAGTGCTTATGTGAATGACATCAAGTATGATGAACTGGTCCGGAAAGTCCGGCAGCATGAAGAAACCATTGCCCAATTGGTTGAAATCATAGCTGTTACCAATCGCCGCCTTTCAGAATTGGATAGGAAGCAGGGAGAACAATCACATACTTATTCATTTACGTAAGCTCTCCTGTTCAGTATCCTCACGTTTGCCTCTTATTTGCCTCATGGAAAGAACAGTTCATCCCCGGACTGTTCTTTTGTTTTTAGTGTTGGTTCTTTTTACTAGAAGAAAAAGGAATAATACATTTGAAAACAGCCCTGGTTTCCATGAATAACAATCTTTCAAAAACGCCTGCAGCAATTCCTGGGGATGCAGTGATTGGTCTTTGTCCGGTCGCCTGAATAAGTTGTCATACAACTTGAGATACGTTATTATAAATAATGGACTATAATAAGTAAAGAAACTTTCCAAATAAATGTTATTGAGGCTTTGCCGTCGTGAATGACGGTAGGGTCCAGATTTGCTAAATACTATGAGGAGCGTTTTACATGGCAGGGTTACTGACAAAGATTTTTGGTGACGGCAACAAGAAACAGTTAAATAAAATACAGCGAAAAGTTGATCAGATTGAAGCTTTGGAATCGGAAATGGAACGGTTATCCGATAATAATCTCAGTGGTAAATCCGAGGAATTCAAGGAACGGTATGCAAATGGTGAGTCATTGGATGATATGCTTGTGGAAGCATATGCTGTTGTCCGTGAAGGATCCAAACGTATATTGGGGTTGCGGCCATTCCCTGTTCAGCTGTCGGGGGCAATTGCTCTTCACGAAGGCAATATCGCCGAAATGAAGACAGGGGAAGGTAAGACACTTGCATCCACAATGCCTGCGTACTTAAATGCTATTTCCGGAAAAGGTGTCCACATCATCACTGTTAACGATTATTTGGCTGAGCGTGATGCGGAGGACATGGGAGAGTTGTACAATTTCCTCGGTCTCACAGTCGGTTTGAACGGCAATGGCATGACAAAAGAGGAAAAACGGGAAGCGTACAACAGTGACATTACGTATGGTACGAATAATGAATTTGGCTTTGACTACCTGCGTGACAATATGGTGCTGTATAAAGAGCAGATGGTGCAGCGTCCGCTTCATTTTGCCATCATTGACGAGGTCGACTCGATTCTGATTGATGAGGCGCGGACGCCGCTGATCATTTCAGGCTCTGCGCAGAAATCAGCATCTATGTATCAACAGGCGAATGGATTTGTGCGCACTTTGAACCGGGAAACGGATTATACGTACGATGAAAAAACAAAAGGTGTTCAACTGACGGAAGAAGGGATTAATAAAGCTGAACGGTATTTCGATATTGAAAACCTGTTTGATTTGAACCATGTCACATTAACACACCATATTAACCAAGCACTGAAAGCACATGTGTCGATGCACCGTGATACAGATTATGTGGTTCAGGAAGGTGAAGTGATCATTGTCGACCAGTTCACAGGACGTCTGATGAAAGGGCGCCGCTACAGTGACGGTCTACATCAGGCAATCGAAGCCAAAGAAGGTCTGCAAATTCAAAATGAAAGCATGACACTTGCTTCGATTACATTCCAGAATTTCTTCCGTATGTACGAAAAACTTGCCGGCATGACAGGTACGGCGAAAACAGAAGAAGAAGAATTCCGTAATATTTACAATATGGATGTCATCTCCATTCCGACGAATGAGCCGATTATTCGCGATGACAAGTCAGATATGATCTATAAATCCGTCAAAGGGAAATTCCGTGCTGTCGCGGAGGATATTAAAGAGCGTCATCAGGCCGGACAGCCTGTGCTGGTCGGTACTGTTGCAGTTGAAACCTCTGAATTAATCTCCAAAATGCTGAAAAGTGCCGGTGTCCCACATAATGTGCTGAACGCAAAAAACCACTACCGTGAAGCTGAAATTATTGAAAATGCCGGACAGAAGGGTGCGGTTACGATTGCCACGAACATGGCCGGCCGCGGCACGGATATCAAACTCGGTGACGGTGTAACGGGACTGGGCGGTCTTGCTGTTATCGGGACCGAACGCCATGAGTCACGCCGGATTGATAACCAGCTGCGCGGCCGTTCAGGACGTCAGGGAGACCCTGGCATGTCACAATTTTATTTATCAATGGAAGATGAGCTGATGCGCCGCTTCGGTTCTGAAAATATGCGTTCAATGATGGACCGTCTTGGTATGGACGACTCCCAGCCAATTGAGAGCAAAATGGTATCACGTGCTGTGGAATCAGCACAGAAACGGGTGGAAGGCAATAACTTTGACGCACGTAAGACTGTCCTGTCATATGATGACGTACTGCGTCAGCAACGCGAAATCATTTACAAACAGCGTTTTGACGTGATTGAAGCGACCGAAGATTTACGGGAGATTGTCGAGGGAATGATCAAATCGACACTGGAACGTGTTGTCGGGGCGAATACACAGGATGAACTCGATGAGAATTGGGAACTCGACTCGATCATCGAATATGTTCATGGCAATCTGCTGAGTCCTGAAGATATTTCAGTGGATGATATTAAAGGCAAAGAACCGGATGAGATCATTGACTTCATTTTTGAAAAAGTCAAAGTACGCTATGATGAAAAGGAACAGGAACTGACACCTGAACAAATGCGTGAATTTGAAAAAGTCATTGTATTGCGTACGGTTGATACCAAATGGATGGATCATATCGATCAGATGGATCAGCTGCGTCAGGGTATTCATCTGCGTGCTTACGGCCAGAATGATCCGCTGCAGGAATACCAGGCAGAGGGCTTCCAGATGTTTGAGGAAATGGTAGTCGAGATTGAAGAGGAAGTTGCCAAATATGTCATGAAAGCACAAATACGCGACAACCTGCAGCGTCAGGAAGTTGTGAAAGACACGCAAGCGGTATCCGGTGGTGACCAGGAAGAAAAGAAAAAGTCCCGCAAGCCTTATGTGAAGACTGAAACTGCCGGCCGCAATGATCCATGTCCATGTGGCAGCGGCAAAAAATACAAACATTGTCACGGTGCATAATTACACCGTATATGTGTAACACTCCCGGATCGGCGGGAGTGTTTCGCTGACATGATCAAATTATTTTTAGAGGTGAGAAAATATGGAACTTGCTGAAATCGGCAATGAACTTGAACAGATGACGAGACGAATAAATGACTTCAGGGGGTCTCTTTGACTTAGATGTCAAAAGAGAACGTATTCGAGAACTGGAACTTGAAATGGCAGACCCTGCATTCTGGGAAGACCAGGAAAAAGCACAAAAACTGATTGACGAAAACAACAGTCTGAAAAGTTATGTAGAAGGATTTGACTCGCTGGAAAGCAGCCTGGAAAACCTTGAAGTATCCTATGAACTCGTTAAAGAAGAAAACGATCGGGAATTATTCGCTGATCTTGAAAAGGATTTAACAGAACTGCAAAAAGAAATGAATAACTTTGAACTGCTGATGCTGTTGAGTGAACCATACGATCAGAACAACGCCATTCTGGAATTGCATCCGGGTGCAGGCGGCACAGAATCTCAGGACTGGGCGAGCATACTATTGCGTATGTACCAGCGCTGGGCGGAACGAAAGAACTTTACGATTGAAACGCTGGATTATCTGCCCGGTGACGAAGCAGGAGTCAAAAGTGTTACATTATGGATAAAAGGGCACAATGCATACGGTAATTTAAAAGCGGAAAAAGGCGTGCACAGGCTGGTGCGTATTTCCCCATTTGACTCTTCCGGACGCCGTCATACATCATTTGCGTCATGTGATGTCACGCCTGAAATGGATGATAACGTGGATATCGAAATAAAAAATGAAGACATTAATCTTGACACGTATCGCGCGAGTGGTGCGGGAGGCCAGCATGTCAATACGACCGATTCAGCTGTGCGCATTACACACCTGCCGACAAATATCATTGTTACCTGTCAGTCTGAACGCTCGCAAATTCAGAATCGCGAACGGGCAATGAAAATGCTCCGGTCCAAATTGTATCAACGGGAACTGGAGCGGCAGCAGCAGGAACTTGATGAAATACGCGGTGAACAGCGGGAAATCGGCTGGGGGAGTCAAATCCGCTCATATGTTTTCCATCCCTACACAATGGTGAAAGATCATCGTACAAACCTTGAAGCAGGTAATGCACAAGGCGTTATTGACGGGAACCTCGATCCATTTATCGACGCATATCTCCGTACCTTGATACAGTGAAACTTCATTCAGCGGGGCGTTCTTCCCCGCTGAATGTTAGTTGAACCGAATCGGACATTTTAGCAGTTGTATGCTACGCGAATTAATAATTCATAAATTTGACATATATTTCTTGCGCCCCTGCTTTGATTAGTATTCCGTCAGCACCAGCCGCAAAATAGCCATGTTTCTCGTTTTAAATTTTCGGTAATGGGTTATAATAACAGTGATAACCTTTCACAAAATTATGTTAGGGGGATTTAACATGAAAAAATTGTTAATGACAATGTTATTCGGCACGGCGCTTGTGCTCGGCGCATGTGGCGGCGGAGGAGATAACGGCGGTGATGGCGGTGACTCTTCCGGAAGTGACGGCGGGGAAACATCGGAATCAGCAGCAGCTGAAGAGCTTTTTCAAAGCAACTGCGCATCATGCCATGGACAAGATCTCTCAGGTGGAATGGGCCCTGATTTAACATCAGTCGGTGCTGACCACTCTGCCGATGAAATTGCCGATATTATTAAAAACGGCAAAGGGGATATGCCTCCGCAGGACCAGGTTGCAGATGAAGATGCACAAACGATTGCCTCATGGTTAGCTGAAAAGAAATAACGGAAAAAGTTTGGTCTATGTTATAAACAATAGACCAAACTTTTTTTGTGGAATTTTCTCATTATAATTCTCTTCGTGCAATTGGCAGCCGAAACTCTTGTTTTCTTTCAATGTTTCATTATTTTACATAATCCGAGCTAATGATATTAAATGTTACAAAATTGTATTCGAAGTGATTAAAATGAAATGAAAATGTAATATTATAAGCATAAAATTTGTGCTGAAAAATGTTATAATAGATAAAAATTACATATACAAACTCGTTTTAAGAAAAAGGGGTAAGTCTTTTTTAAAAAGGCTGAAAGACATAATTCGGGATTAAGCACTTAATTGCCGAAACTTCCCGGATCAGCCCGAATGAACTCACATCGCCGGAAGGAAGAGGAACCCTTTCCTCATTTCTTCCGGCACCGGTTTGTGCAAAGAATTAACAACTAAGACAGAGCAGCACTAAAGATTAAAGGTGATATTTAAATGATTAATATGAAAGATGTTTACAAGACTTATGCCAACGGTGTCACTGCCCTTAATGGGATTGATATAGGTATTGATCAGGGTGAATTTGTATATGTCGTCGGTCCAAGCGGTGCCGGGAAATCGACGTTTATCCGGCTTATCTACCGTGAAGTGAAGCCGACAAATGGAACGATTATCATTGATGATACTGATTTAAGCACCCTGAAAAAGAGGAAAGTTCCCTTCCTGCGCCGCAATGTAGGCGTAGTTTTCCAAGATTTTAAACTGCTTCCAAAACTGTCAGTCTATGAAAATATTGCATTTGCGCTTGAAGTCATTGAAGAGTCGCCCCGCAATATCCGCAAGCGTGTCATGGATGTGCTCGAACTGGTCGGTCTTAAAAATAAAGCACGTTTCATTCCGGATGAATTATCAGGGGGAGAGCAGCAGCGTGTATCAATCGCACGTGCCATCGTAAACCACCCTAAAATTGTCATTGCGGATGAACCAACCGGAAATCTGGACCCCGACACATCATGGGAAATCATGCGGATTTTTGAAGAAATAAATGCGAAGGGCACGACCCTTATCATGGCCACCCACAGCAAAGAAATTGTCAATACGGTTAAAAAACGTGTTATCGCCATTGAAGATGGCTTAATCGTCCGTGACGAACATCGAGGTGAATACGGCTATGAAGCTTAGAACTACAAAGCGCCATATCCGGGAAGGCATTAAAAACATCTTCCGGAATGGCTGGATGACAGTTGCATCAGTAGGTGCAGTGACCACGACATTGCTTTTGGTGGGGACCTTTCTTGCGTTAATGCTGAATCTTAACTATATGGCGAACGGCCTGGAAGAAGATGTTCAGATTGAAGCATTGATTGACCTTACTGCCGAAGAGGAACAAATACAGGAACTTGGAACATCCATCAAGCAAATGGAAGGGACAGATAGTGTTGTATTTACTTCCAAGGATGAACAGTTAAATCAGCTGATCGAGGATATGGGTAAAGAAGGTTCGACCTGGCAGATGTTTCAACAGGATAATCCGTTGAGCCATGCCTATATTGTAAAGGCTGCGCAGCCCAATGAAACAGAGGCCTTGGCCAATCAAATCAAACAATTGGATGGCATTCAGGAAGTAAACTACGGACAGGATGTTATTCACCAGTTATTTCAATTCAATGAGTATGCCCGGAATATTGGACTTATCCTGATTGCCGCTTTAGTCTTCACAGCGATATTCCTTATTTCAAACACGATTAAACTCACGATTATGGCGCGAAGCAGAGAGATTGGAATTATGAAGTTAGTCGGCGCAACAAATGGCTTCATTCGCTGGCCGTTTTTCATTGAAGGAATGCTGCACGGGGTGTTGGGGGCTATCATACCAATTACCGCTGTATTAACTGGTTATTACTATCTGGACAATAACTTGAAAGACCAAATCAACTATGCCTTTGTGGAACTGTTGCCATTTAACCCATTTGCCTGGCAGCTATCACTCATTATTCTGCTTATAGGGACATTCATCGGAATCTGGGGAAGTGTTATGAGTGTTCGCAAATTCCTGAAAGTATAAATACAATTGATTTTAAAAGCAGTTGCTGCTTTTAAACCCGGAGGATTGGAAACCGTTTCCTTCGGGTTAAAGCAGAGATGATAACCTCTCAACGACCTAGAAGAGCTGGGCGCTGAAAGCAAATTGTACATCGGCCGTAATAACAAATAACAACATGATTTTTCTAAAGAATCCTAAATAAATGCTAATCCTAAAAATCATTTGACTAGACGTAACAGAGAGGGGAAAACGAGAATGAAGAAATTTATTTCCTATTTATTGGTTGCATTAATGGTTCTCGGTACGGGTTTTGCAGGTTCACAAAAAGCATCCGCTCAGTCCACCGATGAACTTGAACAGAAAATCGAAAATAAAAAGAATAAACAGGAAGAAATAGAAAAAGAGCAATCCAATCTAAAGAATGACAAACAGAACACGGAAGAAAAAATCGAGAAAAACTTGGATAAACAGGATTCCGTGAACAGTGAAATTACAACAATCAATCAGAAATTGACTGATACAAGGGAAAAGATCAGCACAAAAGAAAATGAAATAACTGATACAAATGAACAGCTTGACAAGTTAAGCAATCAAATTGATGAACTCAATGCACAGATTGAAAAATTAAAAAAAGAAATTCAGGAATTGAAAGAACGGATTAAAAAACGTGAGAAACTCCTTAAAGATCGCCTGCGAGCCATTCAGTCCAACGGCGGGAGCATGAAATACATAGAAGTTATTTTTGGTGCGAAAAGTTTTAGTGATTTAATCAGCAGATCCTCGGCGGTCAATACGATTATGGACCAGGACAAAGACATTATGGAAACACATAAGCGGGAAAAACAGGAAGTCGAGGATAAACAAGCTGAAGTGAAAACAAAGAAGGGAAATGTCGAACAAAAGAAAGCTGAAGTAGAAGATAAGAAAGCATCCCTTAAAAGTCAAAAGCAGGAACTTGAATCATTGAAGTCGGAATTGGATGACCAAATGGCTGAAAAAGAAAGCCTGCTTGGCGACCTGGAAGAAAAAGAGAAAGACCTTGAGAACTATAAAGTAAGTTTGGAAGATGAACAGGAAATACTTCGCAAGCAGAAAGCAGCCAATCAAAAAGCCATCGAGCTTGCCAAGCAGGAAAAGGAAAAGCTTAAGCAGCTTGCCAGAGAAAGACAGAGAGAAAGAAAAGCAAACAATAATTCCGGCAGCAGTTCAAGCAGCAGTTCAGACAACAGCTCAGGGGGCAATTCAGATGGCGGATCAAACCATTCTGCTGCACCAGCCAGTTCAGGTAATGGAATGTTCAATTACCCGCTGTCAGCACCCGTAACGTCCGGATATGGACAGCGTTGGGGCAGTCTCCATGCGGGCATTGATTTCGGGGTTGGACCAGGAACATCAGTAGGTTCCGCTGCTTCAGGTGTTGTTATTTCAACTCATAGTGAAAGTGATGGAACGATGAATGGTTACGGAAATGTTGTATTGGTTTCCCACTCAATTAATGGGACATCTTATACAACACTTTATGCACATTTAAGCAGTATAGCTGTTTCATCCGGTCAGACAGTCAGCAGCGGTCAGATCGTTG
This sequence comes from Lentibacillus sp., assembly GCF_035301675.1. NCBI lineage: Bacteria > Bacillati > Bacillota > Bacilli > Caryophanales > Bacillaceae > Lentibacillus > Lentibacillus sp. Next base: position 25,585 of record NZ_DATGTT010000048.1, read on the forward strand.
GAACAAGTGGAAATACAGGTCAATCAACCGGACCGCATTTGCATTTTGAAATTCATAGAGGCGGCTGGAACGGATCAAAGAGTAATTCAATAAATCCATTAAGCGTTCTGAACTAAAATCAGCGCATGTCATTGCATTTTGGCTGCATAAACTATATTATTAAAGGCATCGCACATTTTCGGTGTGATGCCTTTTTATAGATGAAAAACAGATTACCAATCATCACTTCCTTTGACTTCTGAAACGAACAGACAACCAGCAAATATAAGTTGGGGTGAAATAATGAAATTGAAAAAGAGATATATAACACTTCTTTTAATTGCTGCGCTTCTTCTGGGATTTGCAGGGGCATTTCTGGGAGTAAAACTGGCACAGCCGGACCCGGCACCGCTCGGGGAACAGCAGGAGACAGCTGATACATCCGGACAAATCAGCAGTGAAGCGCCGGAAAACATGCAAAAAGTAGCTCAAACCTTTAACTTAATTAAAAAACATTACCTGGAAGATGTTAAAGACAAGCAATTAATCGAAGGCGCCATTAAAGGGATGGTCAGCTCATTGGACGACCCATACAGTTCCTATATGGATGTGGAGACGATGGAGCAGTTTAATCAACAAATTGAATCCTCATTTGAAGGGATCGGTGCTGAAGTCTCCATGGTGAACGATAAAGTAACGATAGTTTCACCGATCAAGGATTCACCCGCTGAGGAGGCAGGGCTCCGTCCGAATGATCAGATTTTGAGTGTCGATGGAGAAAGTGTCGCCGGATTGAGTTTGAACGAAGCAGTTGAAAAGATCCGCGGCGAAAAAGGTTCCGAAGTTGTCCTCGAAATTCAGCGTTCCGGTGTTTCAGAATCTTTTGATGTAACCATTGAGCGTGATGAGATTCCGGTAGAAACCGTTTATTCCGAGGTAAAGACCATCGACGGGAAGAAAACGGGCATTATCGAAATAACGTCTTTTGCTGAAAATACAGCTGAACATTTCAATAAACAGCTGAAGTCACTGGAAGAGAAAAATATCGAAGGCTTGGTCATTGATGTACGCGGCAACCCGGGCGGAGTATTGTCCGCTGTCGAGGGCGTACTGAAAAATTTCATTCCGAAAGATGTTCCGTACGTGCAAATTGAAAACCAGAACGGTAAAGCAGATAAGTCCTTTTCCAATCTGGATGAGAAAAAGCCTTATCCAATCAGCGTGCTGATTAATGAGGGAAGCGCATCCGCTTCCGAAATTTTGGCGGTGGCCATGAAGGAAGTCGGATATGATGTCGTAGGCACGAAAAGCTTCGGCAAAGGAACTGTTCAGCAGGCCGTTCCGGTCGGTGATGATGGAAGCAGGGTCAAATTAACATTCTTCAAGTGGCTATCACCTGAGGGAAACTGGATACACGAAAAGGGTGTTAAACCGACTGTTAAAGTGGAGCAGCCTGATTATTACTTTACAAATCCTATGCAGGTTGACGAGCCCCTCAAGTATGATGAGACGGGTGAAAGTGTTAAGAGCATGCAAGTGATGCTGAAAGGTTTAGGCTATGATCCAGGACGTACGGATGGCTATTTCAGTAAAAATACTGAAGCGGCTGTCGAGAACTTTCAGTCAGACAATGACCTGGAAGTGACTGGTGAAGTCAATGAAAAAACAGCAGGGGCGGTCGAAACTAATGTCGTTGACCGAATCCGTAATGGAAAAGATGACCGGCAAATGGAAAAAACGCTTGATGTTTTGTATGAATAAATGTAAGGAATAAAGATATCCGCGGGTTTTTCTCGCGGTTTTCTTTTCCTGTTATGCAGGAACTTTTCGACAAATATCGAATATAATCAAAGACGCGTTCATTCAATAAAGCCGGGAACTGGATTTATCGGACAAGTTTCAGAAGAAGATGTGACAGAAGGTGATTAATGTGGTACAAACCTGGCTCATGGAACTGGCCAATGGGATAGGGAGGTTTTTTTTAAATCCTCTTGTGTATTGGGCAATTATTCTATCAATCGTTGTCGGGTATAAACGAATAAGAAAAGAACGCAATCATTTTGGCCTGAAAATTTTTGATATCTTTTCAGAATGGAAGAATGCAGGTCGGGTAACTTTGATATATGGTATCGTATTATCCGTCATAACGATAGGGACAGGGATGGTATTCTCATATGAAACAATCATGCTGCTTGCGGCGGTGACGATTCTTCTCAGTCTCTCAATGCGCTTAACACTGCTGTCTCCTGTTTATACGATTGGAATAACATTTTTACTGTTGCTGCTGGCCCCTTTTGTGCTTGAAAGCCAGTCATTAATTGATATGGATTTATTCAGCGCTCCAAATTTTACCGGATTGAGCCTGCTGTTTGCTATATTTATTTCGGCTGAGGCGTTTTTATTAAAACGGCATAACCGAAACGGGACATTCCCGGATATGGAGCTTGGACGCCGGGGGACATGGATTGGTATACATCATCTTAAAAAGATGACACTTATTCCCTTTTTCGTCCTTATTCCGTCTGGTCCGCTTACGTCAATCGCTTCTTTCTGGCCATATTTCTCAGTAGGTGGTGAAACCTACAGTCTTATGCTTGTCCCATTTTTAATTGGGTTTGACCACACTGTCCGAAGCGAGTTGCCTGAAAAAGCAGCGGTCCGTCTAGCAAAACCTGCCCGCATGCTAAGTCTGATTGTCCTGCTGCTGGCGGCCGGAAGCATGTTTATCGGCTGGCTCGCACTGGCAGCAATTGTTGCCGGTATCATTGGTCGGGAGTATCTCAATTTTAAACACCGGACAGCCGATCAGAAGAAGACGCCATTTTTCACTCAGAATTCGCGGGGAATAAAGGTGTTGGCCGTTGTTCCGGGTACACCTGCTGACCGGCTGGGGATATTGGTAGGTGAAACGATAACTAAAGTCAACGGCAAGAAAATAGACAGGATTGAACAGTTTTATTATGCTTTGCAGGACAGCGGGGCGTTCTTTAAATTGGAAATACGCGGTGATAACGGAGAAGCCCGATTTGTTCAAAGCGCCCTTTATGAGAAAGACCACCATGAACTGGGGATTATAACAGCAGCCAGACGCTACAAGGACAGTCAGCTTGCTTAATTGAATCAGATAAATTGATATTGAGGCAGTAAGGTGCATATCGTAACTTTGCTGCCTTTTTACTGTTCTCATTAGTATTTTGGATTAAAATACCTTCAATATTATTTGCCCCGTTAAAGCAAACTAATGAACGCAATACAGTTACAGAAAAGGAAAAAATGGTATGAAGAGTTATTTGCTGACGATATGGAGCACGCTTGACCCCATTTATTACAATTTCACTAGACTTCATCATGTGGCGGATTATGAACGAAATAAAACGATATTTCGCGTCAGATTAACGAAATATAGAGGCTCGCCTGTAATCCTGGAAGATGGCACATCGATTCGTAAAAACGATGTGCTGTTGAAAATCCACTTGCATAACGTCCGTATGATTCGTGAGCTAAAGAACATCAAAAGCGAAGTTCAGCGTGCTTTATTGCTATATCATATGGTCCGGGATGATTTGCAATGTCTTTCCAGTTACATTAATGGACACTCCAGACGCCATGAAATAAAAGCCGTTATTGGAATCACAATGTTAAATAAGGGAACACGGCGGCTTGGATTTGAAGCATTTTCAATCCAAAACAGATACTACCGGTTGTTCAAACAATTGACGTGCCAGATCATTAATTATATCGCAGGCCGTCCTGACCGGAACCCGCCTTGCTACTTGTTCATGTCAACGAACCGGCTGTTGAGTCACTCGGAGCGAATGGATTAAACATGTTCGGGCTGGCTGAAAGGTATCTGGTGAAATGTTATTTCCGGTCTTGAGCCAATACGTATATTGAGACCGGTCTGCCCAAGCCCTTCACTGATATAAAAAGGTGATTTATTGTGCATGTGCAAGCCTTTTATCGTGTTTTGTTTCGCGAGTTTGCCCATTTTGACAAGATGATATGCCTTGGGGTAGCAAATCTGGCCGCCATGAAAATGTCCGGCCATTAAATAATCGAACGTATACCCTTGCATCTCGAGCACGATGTTCGGGTCATGCGTAAGAACGATATTCGTTCCCGTGTCCACATGCCGATAGGCCACAGGCAGGTCGCTGCGGTTTGTACTATAGTCATCGATTCCGATTATATTGATTGTGTGTCCGTCGACTGAAAAACTTTGATGGGCATTCCGCAGTACCTGGATATTATACTGCTCCATTAAATTAATAAGTTCTGATAAATCCCGGTCGTTGAGAACATAATCGTGATTGCCCAGTACTGCGTAAATGCCATATGCCGGTTTCATGTCGCGTAATACACGCAAAAAGGGCAGTAATTTAGGAATACTGCGTTTCCGGTCAAGAAAGTCACCGGTCAATGCGATCATATCAACGGATTCATTTCTTAGCTTGTCCGCCAGCTGGGAAGGTGTTAGTGATATATTTTCCAAATGTAAATCGGACAAATGAAGGATGGATAATACCGGGGCATGCTCGGCGGATTCCGGAATTGCGTTAATTTTATTAATCTGTATATCTTGTGTATTTTTGTAGGCTTTGTACAGGAAATAGCCGATACACAACGTTATAAGCACCATTATGGCATATATCATCGTATGACTCCTCTCCTGTCAAAATTATAGCATTTGACTAGGGCAGAATCATTGGTAATTGGTTTCAATGGAGGTAAAAACATGGAAAAGGCACTATTTTTACCATTCATGCAAATACAAACCGGGCATCATCATGTGGCAGATGCATTAATTGAGGAAATTGAATCTTGCCGAAATGATATGTCATGTGACAAAGTGGATATTTTGTCATACAGCTACGGCAGAATGGAAAAAGTTATTTCCTCCGCTTATTTAAACTGGATCAAATATTTTCCGGATCTCTATGATTGGTTGTACAGGCTTGCCGCTTATAAAAAAGCACCTATACATAACCGCCGATATCTTTATGAAGCAATGTTTATACATTTTTTTAAACGGCTGACGAACCAGCAGGATGTCCGAATCCTATTTTGTACGCATGCGCTTCCGTCAAACATAGCAAGTGTATTAAAACTGCAGAATAAATTGCCGTCTGTCACGGTCAATGTTTATACGGATTTTTTTGTTAATGATGTCTGGGGGATTGAAGGGATCGATTACCATTTTGCTCCTACATTGACGGTTAAAAATTATTTAACAGAGAAAGGTGTCAGGCCGGAAGCGATTTATGTTACGGGTATACCAACCGGTCATGAATTTCAGATAAGGGAAGGGTACACAGAGAGCAAAAAAGCTATCATAAAAGTACTGGTGACCGGCGGCAGTCTAGGGGTGGGCTCGTTGAGGAATATGCTTCCGGCACTTAAGTCGGATAAGATTCATTATTATGTTTTATGCGGCAAAAATGATACATTTTACCGTGAATTGCTCCAGAAGCGACCCGCATCAGTTACACCGATTCCGTATATCACCAACAAAACTGAAATGAATCGAATGTATGATCAGGTTGATGCGGTGCTGACAAAGCCTGGAGGGGTGACCATCAGTGAATGCCTTTTAAAACGGAAACCGGTTTTTTTGTACAACCCGCTGCCTGGACAGGAACGGATAAATGTCGAGCAAATGAAGCGGCTGGGAACGGCAATTCCGGTGGATACGGACAATAATTTGGATGTACAATTATTGCATTTTTTCATGGACAAAAATAGAAAAAAGGTGTATGAAGAGAACGTTGAAGCATATCATCACAATCTGGACCATCGGCAAATGTCAGACCTTTTGGAAGACATGCTCAATAAAAAACATTAGCGGGGCGGCTGCTAATGTTTTTATAAATGATATAAGAAAGTATAAATTTTTGGCTCTACGAATGCTTTATCAAAAATAGCCACGTCTGGCTCCAGCGCTAAAGCTGTAGCGTGACTTCCTTCACCTCCGTCCGATAAGTCAACAGCGATTCACTTACGTTCATCGTGTTTCCTTTATCTCCTGCGGTTCAGTCCAGTCCGTACGTCGCTAAACGGGCGCTTGCGCCTTTGTTTTTTATCAATTTCTCCTCGTTTTGATTGTCCCCGCTTAACTCTGTAACCGTTCCTGCATTGCTTGCAGCGCTCTTTCTGACAGACATGATACTCATGTGCGGTGTCGGGTTCGCTTGGTTTGTTAATCCCTTGTGAATGATTTTTAGCTAGGATATCGGGTAAAATGGATAATAGATAAACCAAATGGATATTAACGAATATTTGTTCGTTTAACAGTTAAAATATCGGAACAATTGTGATAGAATAGATTCATCGAATGAGAACGGAGGTTTTCGTTTTGGAAAACAAATTTGAACTGGTGGCCGATTATGAACCGCGCGGTGATCAGCCCGAAGCGATCAGAGATATCGTCGAGAAGGTGAAAGCCGGACAGCGGCACCAGACATTGCTGGGGGCAACGGGTACCGGAAAAACGTTTACGGTATCCAATGCTGTAACGGAGATTAACCGCCCGACGCTGGTGATTGCCCATAATAAAACACTTGCCGGTCAATTGTACAGCGAGTTCAAGGAATTTTTTCCGAATAATGCTGTTGAATATTTTGTCAGCTATTATGACTATTATCAGCCGGAAGCTTATGTGCCTTCGACTGATACGTTTATTGAAAAAGACGCGAGCATTAACGATGAAATCGATAAATTGCGGCACTCGGCAACGTCAGCACTGTTTGAACGCCGTGATGTGCTGATTGTTGCCAGTGTGTCATGCATTTATGGCTTGGGCTCACCGGAAGAGTATGAAAGCCAGGTACTTTCGTTAAGAATGGGGATGGAAAAGGATCGCGACCAGCTCTTGCGTGATTTGGTCGATATCCAGTATGCCCGTAATGATATAGACTTCCAGCGCGGAACGTTCCGTGTTCGCGGTGATTCGGTTGAAGTCATTCCGGCATCACGGGAAGAACACTGTATGCGTGTTGAATTTTTCGGTGATGAAATCGATCGGATCCGTGAAGTCGATGCGTTAACCGGTGAAATTGTCGGTGACCGGGAACATGTGGCCATTTTTCCGGCATCCCACTTTGTTACACGTGAAGAAAAGCTAAAAAAAGCAATTAAAAATATTGAAAAAGAGCTTGAGGAACGGCTGGCGGAACTTCGTGAACAGGATAAACTTCTGGAGGCACAGCGTCTCGAGCAGCGTACCAATTATGATATTGAAATGATGGAAGAGATGGGCTTTTGCTCGGGTATCGAAAACTATTCCCGGCATCTGACCTTCCGTGAGCCTGGTTCGACGCCATATACATTGCTGGATTTCTTTCCGGATGATTTTTTGTGTGTCATTGATGAATCACATGCGACACTGCCGCAAATCAGGGGAATGTATAATGGTGACAGGGCGCGTAAACAGGTGTTGGTTGATCATGGTTTTCGCTTGCCGTCTGCACTCGACAACCGCCCATTGAAGTTTGGAGAGTTTGAAAAAGCAACCAGCCAGCTGATTTATGTATCGGCAACACCGGGTCCATATGAACGGGAACATGCACCGGACTATACCGAACAGATTATTCGTCCGACAGGTCTCTTGGATCCGAAAGTGCATGTCAGACCAATCGATGGACAGGTTGATAATCTGATAGAGGAGATCAGCAAACGGTCGAAGCGGAATGAGCGTGTGCTGGTCACAACTCTGACGAAAAAAATGTCCGAGGATTTGACTGATTACCTGAAAGAGATTGGGATGAAAGTTGCCTACTTGCATTCGGAAATCAAGACACTGGAGCGGATTGAAATCATCCGGGATTTGCGTGTCGGCAATTACGATGTGCTCGTCGGCATTAACCTGTTGCGTGAAGGGCTGGATATACCGGAAGTATCGCTTGTCGCTATTCTGGATGCCGATAAGGAAGGTTTCCTTCGTTCCGAGCGTTCGCTCATTCAAACGATGGGACGTGCGGCACGTAACGAAAACGGGGAAGTTATCATGTACGGTGATAAAATAACGAATTCCATGCAAGTCGCCATTGATGAAACAAACCGCCGCCGTGAAAAACAAATGGCCCATAATGAACGATATAATATTACACCGACAACGATCCGCAAAGACGTTCGTGATGTGATTCAGGCAACCGTAGCCGCCGAGGACGTCGAGGATTATGAAGACAAGAAAAATAATGTTGCCAAGATGACGAAAACCGAGAAAGCAAAAATGATTGATAGTATGGAAAAAGAAATGAAAGAAGCGGCAAAAGCGCTTGATTTCGAAAAGGCCGCTGAACTTCGCGACATTGTGCTTGAATTGAAGGCAGAAGGTGCCTGATCATTCAACTCATTTTTGACACGCATACTATCAAGCAAGTGGAAGGATGACCTGTTCATGCCAAGCAAAGAAATAAAGATTCAAGGTGCTCGTGCACATAATTTACAAAATATAGATGTATCAATCCCTAAAAATAAATTTGTCGTTTTGACAGGCCTGTCAGGGTCGGGCAAATCCTCACTGGCCTTTGATACGGTCTATGCAGAGGGACAGCGCCGTTATGTGGAATCCCTGTCCGCTTACGCGCGGCAATTTCTAGGTCAGATGGATAAGCCTGATGTTGACGCCATCGAAGGACTGTCACCGTCCATATCAATCGATCAGAAAACGACAAGCAACAATCCGCGTTCGACGGTCGGTACCGTTACAGAAATTTACGATTACTTGCGTCTGCTGTATGCCCGTGTCGGACATCCGACATGTCCGCGGCATGGTATTGAAATCAGTTCACAGACAGTGCAGCAGATGGTAGATCGTATACTTGAGTACCCCGAGCGAACAAAAATGCAGATCCTTGCCCCGGTGGTTTCCGGACGCAAGGGGGAACATGCCAATACGATTGAAAAACTGAAACAGGAAGGCTACGTCCGTATCCGTGTCGACCAGGAAATGCGTGAAGTGACTGATGACATCCAGCTTGATAAAAATAAAAATCACTCGATTGAAGTGGTTGTCGACCGGATCATCGTCAAAGAAGGTGTTGCAAGCCGGCTGAGCGATTCGATTGAAACCGCACTGGGATTGGGTGACGGCAATATTATTGTTGATGTGATCGGTGATGAGGAACTTTTGTTCAGTGAAAACCATGCATGCCCGATTTGCGGTTTTTCAATCGGTGAACTGGAACCAAGACTTTTTTCATTCAACAGCCCGTTTGGTGCGTGCCCGTCATGTGATGGCCTTGGCACAAACCTTGAAGTTGATTTGGAACTCGTCATTCCGGACTGGAAGAAAACATTGAAGCAGCATGCAATCGCAGCATGGGAGCCAATCAGTTCCCAGTATTACCCGCAGCTTCTGAAAAGTGTTTGTGACCATTACGGCATTGACATGAATATTCCGGTCAAGGATATCCCGAAAAAACAGATGGACAAAATTTTATATGGAAGCGGCAAAGAAAAGATCCATTTCAGCTATCAAAATGATTTCGGCAAACTGCGTGATAATCATATTTATTTTGAAGGTGTTTTGAATAATATTGCCCGGAGATATCGGGAAACACCGTCAGATTTCACACGCGAGCAGCTGGAAAAATATATGGCCCATAAAAAATGCCCATCCTGCAACGGGCACCGTCTTAAGGAAGAAGCGCTTGCGGTGCTCGTGAACGGGAAGCATATCAGCGAAGTGACTGATTATGCGATTACAGAGGCAAAGGATTTATTTGAAAACCTTGAGTTGACTGAAAAAGAAGAAACCATTGCCCGCATGATCCTGAAAGAAATATCTGACCGCCTTGAATTTATGAACAATGTGGGGCTCAGTTATCTGACTCTGTCTCGTACTGCCGGCACATTATCGGGTGGTGAGGCGCAGCGGATCAGGCTGGCAACCCAAATCGGTTCAGCCCTGACAGGCGTTTTATATGTGCTGGACGAACCGTCAATCGGTCTGCATCAGCGTGATAACAACCGATTGATCAATACGCTCAAACAGATGCGTGATTTGGATAACACGTTGATTGTCGTCGAGCATGATGAAGATACAATGCTGGCTGCTGACCACATTATCGATATTGGACCGGGCGCCGGCGAGCATGGCGGTCAAGTTGTAGCAAGTGGTACACCGGAAAACATGATGAAAAACAAAGAATCACTCACTGGACAATACTTGGCAGGTGACAAATATGTTCCGTTGCCGGCCAAACGCCGCAAACTAAACAAACGCAAGCAGCTCAAAATTGTCGGTGCCGAGGAAAATAACCTGAAAAACATCGATGCGTCGATTCCGGTTGGACTGCTTACGGTTGTTACCGGTGTTTCCGGTTCAGGCAAGAGTACATTGATTAATGAAATTCTGCATAAGTCTTTGGCCAAGCAATTGAACCGTTCGGCCAAATTAAAGCCCGGAAAACACAAGAAGATTAACGGCATCAACAATATTGAAAAGGTCATCGACATTGACCAGTCGCCAATTGGTCGGACACCACGGTCAAATCCGGCAACCTATACAGGAGTGTTCGATAATATCCGTGAGGTTTTCGCACAGACAAATGAAGCTAAAATCCGCGGTTATAAAAAAGGGCGTTTCAGCTTCAACGTAAAAGGAGGGCGCTGTGAGGCATGCCGCGGCGACGGCATTATCAAGATTGAAATGCATTTTCTGCCGGATGTCTATGTTCCTTGTGAAGTATGTCACGGCAAACGCTATAACCGTGAAACGCTGGAAGTGAAATATAAAGGAAAAAGTATTGCAGACGTACTGGAAATGACCATTGAAGAAGCATTAGACTTTTTCAGTAATCTTCCGAAAATCAAGCGGAAGCTGCAGACGGTTTATGATGTGGGGCTCAGCTATATCAAGCTGGGGCAGCCCGCCACAACTTTATCTGGCGGGGAAGCACAGCGGGTGAAACTGGCAAGTGAACTCCACCGCCGCTCCAACGGCAAATCGTTTTATATATTGGATGAACCGACAACAGGCCTCCATACAGATGATATCAACCGGCTCATGAGTGTGCTGCAGCGGCTTGTGGATAACGGGGATTCCGTACTGATTATTGAGCACAATCTTGATGTGATCAAAACAGCAGATCATATCATTGATCTCGGCCCTGAAGGCGGTGACGCCGGCGGTGAGATTATTGCCACTGGAACACCTGAAGAAGTTGCTGATATTGAGCAATCTTATACAGGCCACTATTTGAAACCTATTTTGGAACGTGACCGCAAACGAATGGAACGGGATATGGAACAGCGCGAAAAAGTCGGGTCGAAATAAGAAAGGAAAACGGCAAGCTGCTTAGCGGTTTGCCGCTTTTTCATGATATAAGAAAGTATAAATTTTTGGCTTTATGAATGCTTTATCAAAAATTGCCACGTCCGGCTCCAGCACTAAAGCTGTAGCGTGACTTCCTTTACCTCCGTCCGATAAGTCAACAGCGATTCCAGAAGTTCAAGGAAGGCCGACTAAACCCGGGCTTTGCGCCCAACGTCGGCATACTCCCTATGAGGGGGCATGTTTCCTTTATCTCCTGCGGCCAGTGGGGCAGATCGGCTAAAACCGCCGCGATGCGCGGCAATGCCTACCCACCTGCGACGCTGAGCACAGTCCGTACGTCGCTAAACGGGCGCCCCGAGCCTTTGTTCACTATTAAGAAGCGGTCTGCTGTTTATCCCTGTACCGGAACAAGCGGATAATCACCACATAAACAGCAGGAACACACGCAAGGAGAACGATTAGCCCCTTCCAGCCCCAATTGCTCCATAGCGGCCCGAGAACGGAGCTTCCAAGGGCAACCCCAATATAATAGGACACCAGATACAAACTGGAAGCACTTCCTTTATGATGGGTTACTTCCTCGGCAACGGATGAAGCCGTCAGTGAGTGCGCCGTAAAAAACCCCAGACACGCTACACAGAGCCCGACAATAATCATCCACAAAGCGGAACCGAGTGTGATCAAAAGACCCGACACCATGACGAAAACACCGATCAGCCGGATCGTTCTCAAACTGAAATGCCCCGCAACCCAGCCTGCAAGCGGTGAACCAATGACACCCAGCCCATAGGCAAAAAACATGTACGAAACAGCTTCAAGCGACAGCGAAAACGGCGGCGCTTCAAGATAAAACGGCAAATACGTCCAAATGCCGGTGAATGAAAACTGCAGCACAATACCGAGACCGAATATGAGCAGTAAGGCCGGATTTTTCAGATGATAGCTGAACCCTTTCAAATCACTGGAAAACGGAAGCTTGCTAGGCTCAAAAAAGCGTGATTTCGGAAGCATGAACATAACCGCCGCCAAGATGACCAATCCAATCATAGCAAGAACATAGAACGCAATCTCCCATGAAAAATGATCGGTAATATATCCGGTCATAACACGTCCGATCATGCCGCCAAGTGCATTACTTGAGATATAAAGCGCTGTTGCCACATGAACACTGCGTCTGTCGATTTCCTCACTCAAATAAGCCAGTGCAGCCGCCGGAAGACCAGCGAGAGCGAATCCCTGCACAAGCCGCAATATAAGCAGAAGCAGAAAGGAATCCGAAAGCGGTATAATCAAGAACGGAATCGAAGCACCGGCAAGTGACAGTTTAATAAATACAGTGCGTCCGCTCCGGTCTGACCAAAATCCAAGCACAATCAGCCCCGCAATCAGCCCGATAATTGTCACAGAAAGCGCCAGTCCTGAAGCCGATACCGCTATCCCGAATTCTTTTACAAAAACCGGAAAAAGCGGCTGAACGGCATACAACCCGGCAAATATAAAAAAGGATGCCAATGCCAGGCTGAGCGTGATTCGCCAAAAATATAAATCCCTAATTGTATAGGCTTGCTGTTGCATCTATGTCACATCCATTAGAGTAAATCTTAATCTGTTCAAGCCAGGTCGCCGCAATGAAGCATTATTGCCTGTTACATACCGAAAACAATCAGTTCAACACAAACCGGTCGCGCCCTGCCCCCATTCCAAAAATCATCACCAAAAAGGAAACGCCGATCAACGTTATCAATGGTATCGTCCATTCGTGTGTAACATCAAACAAGTACCCGATAAACATCGGTCCGGCTGCTGCCAGGGTATAGCCAAGCGATTGAGCCATTCCGGATAGTATCGCAGCATCACGGGCATTGCGTGCACGCATTCCCAAAAAAGCCAGAGCCAGCGCAAACGTCCCGCTCAATGTAAGGCCGATCATGATGGTACTGATCACCATCACCGTAAAGGAGTTGCCCAGCAGCAACCCGCAATAGCCACCGAACGCCAACAGAGCCATTACAAGTACAATGCTTCGCTGTGATTTCAGCCTGCCGGCAACAACCGGAACCATAAAACTGGCCGGCAGCCCGATAAATTGGGCAAACGACAGCATCCACCCCGAGGTTGCCATAGACAGTCCGTTACTATGCAAAATTTCCGGAAGCCATGAAATCGTCACGTAAAACAAAAATGACTGCAGTCCCATGAAACATGCCACCTGCCAGGCAAGCGGTGATTTCCACATTTGGTTACCACCCAATTTGACATATCTCATTTCTGCTGCATCAGGTGATTCTTCTTTCCGGGAGAGATAAATCCAAACGATAATCCCCAGTACTGCCGGCGTTGCCCAGATAAGCAATGCCAGCTGCCAGCCCATATTGAGCCCCTGTGCAAATGGAATGCTTAAGCCTGAAGCTGATGCAGCAAAAATTCCCATTGATGTTGAATAAACACTGGTCATCAGCCCCACTTTCTTTGGAAATTTTTCCTTAATAACACTCGGCAGCAACACATTGCAAATCGCAATTCCGAGTCCGACAAATAACGTTCCGATAAACAGCAGGACAAATACCGAAATCGAACGGACGGCAATACCGATAAAAAGCAAAATAAGGCCGAGTAATAATGTCCGTTCATTCGAATAGCGGTTCCCCAGTTTCGGAGCGGCAGGTGACATGATCGCAAAAGCAATCAGCGGCAAGCTTGTCAGAATGCCTGCACTCCAATTTGACAGCCCGATATCATCCCGGATAATACCGATCAGTGGTCCGACAGACGTGATCGCGGGGCGAAGGTTGAATGCTACGATAACAATTCCCGCAACAAGCAGGAATTGGTGCAACTTTTTCGAATTATCAGTAATCATCCTCGAATATCCCTTCTAAAACATTGCATTTCAGAGAACTTGGCTTATCACCGCATCTGATAGCAATAAGCCTTTGCTGCCCTCGGCACATTGAAAATATGACACTTTTCTGTTTATAAGGAACTGTAAAGCCTATAGTCTAATATAGCACATAGGGTCAATTGGAGAAAAAAGGATTTATTTTGTTTCATTCGATGGAACACATACAAAATACCTAATGAAAAGCTTCTAAAACAGCACGCAACCCCAGTGTGCAGTAAAGATCGGGTTACGTGCTGTTTTTATGAGGAAATATACAAAGTCATTTAGACAACCTGCTTATCGGCAATCCTTAAAAAACTGTAAAATCCCGTTCTTCAAACTATACGAAGAGTACTATAGAAGACGGTTCATTCCTTTCTGGTATTCCTTTTCCAGTTGTTGGATAATTTCTTTCACTGTTTGGCGCTGTTTTACAGCAGTCACCCCTTGACCAGCTGACCATATATCACGCCATGCCTTGACATCGGTTACATGAGACAGATCTATCTCTTCTTTTGGTTTGAGTGTTTTCGGATCAATGCCTTGTCTGTGTAGGCTGGGAATTAGATAGTTGGCATGGATTCCACTAAAGGAGTTTGTATAAATAATATCTTCTAATGCAGAATCAATGATCATTTGTTTATATTCCGCTTGAGCATTACTCTCTTCTGTCGCTATAAACCGGGTCCCCATATAGACATAATCAGCTCCCATAAGTTGAGCAGCCGCTACATCGCTTCCCGTTGAAATGCCGCCAGACAAAATAATTTTACCACTAAAAAACTCTTTGACTGTATGAATAAAAGCAAATGGGTTTATAGTCCCACCATGGCCTCCTGCTCCTGAGCAAACTAAGACAAGGCCGTCAACACCGCCTTGCGCAGCTTTTTTAGCATGTTTAACGGTTGCCACATCGGAATAAACCAATCCGCCATAACTATGAACAATATCAATCACTTCACTCGGGTTGCCGAGTGATGTAATAACGATGGGAGGTTCATATTCTTTAATCAAACCAACATCATCATCGTAACGTTTATTTGATTTTTTATGACTAATCAAATTAACCGCCCATGATGTATTCCCAACTGACGACTTAACCTCATGTAACCACTCAGCACATTTTGACACAGGACGTGCATTTAAAAGAGGGAACGAACCAATAACCCCAGCTTTTCCCGCCTCTATGACCATTTGGGGCGTTGAAACTAAAAACATTGGAGCCACAATAATCGGTAATTTAGACATTTTCAATCACCATCGCAATCCCTTGACCTCTACCAATACAAAGACTTACAACCACATATTTTTTATTGGACCGTCTCAATTCATAATATACATCACTCAATTTTGTTCCTCCCTTTTATTTCGAATATATTATGAAAAACTAGTGTCACCCTTTAAAAGTTGCTTTGCTATTGTTCGTTTTTGCATTTCTGTCGTACCATCTGGTATGCGCTGTTCTCTTGCCCATCTCCACACCTGTTCAAGCCCCAGCTCATTGGTTAATCCCATACCACCATGAATCTGCATGCATCTATCAAGAACTGATTGTGTCATTTCGGTTGCGTGGGCTTTAACCATTGAAAGTTCTTTTAAAGGTGATTTTTTTTCATTCTCTACTTTCCACGCACAGTGCAGTACCATATTCCTTGCAGCGTATATCTCAAGTGCACAATCAGCCAACATCATTTGTACGGCCTGATGATTACCTATGCTGACACCAAATGTTTTCCGCTCATTTGCGTAGTCAATTGTTTTATCCAATGCCCATTGAGCTGTACCGACACAGTTCGCTGCTACTGATAACCGTCCAAGATTTATTCCATCAAGTGCTGTTTTATAAGCTTGATGTAAATCACCAATAATATACTTCTCATGAACTCGAGCATTTTCGAGCGTGATTATTCCTACTTCCCCACCTAATTCACCTAATAGTGATACGGCGGAATCACACACGCATGTATCCTCATCAAATGGTACAAGAAAACACGTGATGCCGCCTTTTCTTTGCTGTGCCAACTCAGGATCTGTAATGGCAAAAATCATCGCGTAATGAGAATACGGTGCATATGAGATCCATTGTTTGGTTCCATTTAAAACCCAATGCTCACCATCTTTTACAGCTTTTGTTTTTAAATTCCATATATCGGAACCAGCATCAGGTTCGGATAATCCAAAACATAACCACGTTTCTCCGCTTTGTACCCCAGGTAATATTTCATCTTTCGCCTCAGGCTTCAACCCTTTCAAAACCGGTGAAAGACCATCAGTAAATAAACCAATTGGAAAAATGTGTTGTGCTAATAGATCCTGACCAAATTTTCTATATAACGCTTCGTGAATAAGAGCCATTTTTACCGGGCCAAATTCATCACCTGTTCCTCCCAATTCTGGATCAGCGAACATATTGAAAAAACCCGCTTCGGCAGATTTTAGCCTAACCTGTCGTATTGCATCCATCGTTTGTTTAGAGTATAATCCATTTTCATCATAAAAGTATCTTCCGTTGTTTAATTGTTTATGATATGTCTTTTTAAGCGGTTCAATTTCTCGTTCAAAAAATTTTTCAATCGAGGATACAACTTCTTTTACTTCTTCCGGAATCTTAAAATCCATTATTATCAGGCTCCTTTTATGTGATGTTCTATTAATTATCTCCGCCAGTTATTAATCTTTGAAATTTACTTTTTCATTTAATTTAAATAAGATTTTCTTTTCGTATACTGGAATCTATTGTTTTGACCGGATTAATAACTGTCCTTATAAAAGCATCAACGGCTACAGCACCTTGCCCTTCAGGGAATACTAAAAGCGGATTTATATCCATTTCAAAGATATTGTTTCGATTTGCTTCGGCATATTTTGCAACTGATTCAGCTGCCTTTACGACCGCCTCTATATCTCCTTTAGGACGTCCCCTGAATCCTTTTAATAATTTTATTCCTTTAAGGGAATACAACGCTTCCAAAATTTCTTCGCGACTTGCAGGCAATAGAATGGGTACACTGTCATTTACCAAGTTGACAAGTTCGCCCCCCATACTAATAACCAAAGCCAGCCCAAATTGATCATCTCGTTTTATTCCTAAATTTAACTCAGCCACAGCACCCGGCATCATTTCTTCTACTAAAAATTGCATACCTTCACCTATCTGACCTGCCAGATCCCTATGCATTTGCAGCAGCGCTAGTCTGACTTCCTCTTCAGTTTGCAAATTCAATTTGACTGCGCCAACATCGGTTTTATGGATAAGCTTGGTGCTTATTCCTTTAATGACAAATGGTCCATTCATGTCTTTGTTTATTAGATGATTATCTTTATAAGAGACAATCTTTCCAAAAGGTATCTTTAAACCAAACGAATGAAGTTCTTGTTTCCCCTGCCATTCATCTAATACAATGGACCTGTTCTTTTGAAGTTGATCTTTGGGCACTAACAAGTTTGTTGATATTGGGAAGTTTCTCTTCTTTCTTTCGTTATATTCTGTCACAGCGGTAATCGCAATAAATGCATCTGTCATTCCTTGAAGCGGTGTAATGCCATTAGAAATTAATTTTTTGCGAAATTGGGCGGGCAATCCTTCTGGCAACACCGATATAACAAGTGCCCTCATTTGATTTTGTTTGCAAGCGTGTATGAAAGAATTAATTGCTATCAACCAAGGTTGAATATCCTCCTTATCCATATCCAGAAAATCCAAAATTAGCAATGTAGTATGGAATTGTCCTCGCATAAAGGTTGTAAAACATTTAATTAATTTTTCTTCGTCCCCCCATATGGACATATTATAGTCAAGCGGGTTTGACACATGTTCAAACGTCGTCAACTGTGATTCTAGTTGCTCCCTCTGTTCAGCATTTAAACTCGGAAGAGAAAATTCGTTTTCAGCTGCTACATCAGCCGTAATTGCTGATTCGCCTCCCGAAACTGTCAGTACGCCTAACTTTCGCCCCTTTAATGAGCCTGCGACTGAAAACAATTTTAACGTTTCCAAAAATCCAGACAATGAATCAACCCGACAAATATTTAAGCGTTTAAACAGTGCTTTATAGAGGTCATCCGATCCTGCCAATGAACTTGTATGACTCATTGTTAATTGACTCCCGATTTCCGACACACCTGTTTTAAATGCTACAACAGGAACACCTCTTTCCAAAGCGGTTTTGGCTGCCAGAATAAATTTCTCCAAATCAGCCAAACCCTCAATGTGTAAACCAATGGCCGTAACTCTTGGGTCGTCACACATAACCATCATATAATCGGCGATATCAAGCACCGTTTGATTGCCAATACTCAAAGTGTATGCAAGCGGTAACGAACGATCATTCATTGTCATGTTAAAGCTTAGATTTCCACTCTGGCTTATAATTGCCACACCTTTATCCGTCGGTTGAGAGCCATAGCGATCCGGCCATAGGGGTACTTGATCCAGGAAATTTATGATTCCATAACAATTTGGGCCTACCAATGCCATATCACCAGAAGCTTCTATAAGATCCTTATGCAATTGGTTATTGCCGATTTCAGAAAACCCGGCAGCATAACACACACAACCAAAGACTCCCATTGTTCGCAATTCCCTTATGACGTCAATGGCTCTATCTCCACGAATGGCAATAAAAGCAGCATCAGGTACCAGGGGAAGTTCGTTTATACTTTTGTAGCAGCGAACACCTTCAATTTCCACCTCTGTTTTATTGACAGCATAAATCCGCCCTTGAAACCCCATTTTTTCACAATTTTGAACACCATACCGGACAATGTTTTTATTGCCAATAAAAACAATATGTCGCGGTTTAAGCATTCGTTTTAAATTTTCCAGTTTAACCTCCATTCGTTACCACCCCCAGCATAATTAATCAACAAAACCTCCAAAAAGGAATCATTCCAACTAATCTGTATGCACTATAATTAATGCAAAATTTATGCCAATGTTTAAAACCTTTGTTTTACACTTTTTTCGCCAGTTAAACTAATTAAAATTAGTTTTGTTAAACTCACTGAACCACTATTAACTCACTTGTTCATCAAGTGGCGACATTTAACTTAAAACATATGTCAAATTCTACGACAGCTCCGATAAATAAAAGTGATTTTGAAAATTAGAACATAAGGAAGGACATGCGGGAATGAAGTGCATTACTTGTTGATGCGGAAGAATTTTACTAATATCGTTTGGAATGGCGCAAAATGAAGTTAAAAATAAATGCTGCTTTCCCCCGGCACCCCTGGGTAAGCAGCATTTTTCACTTAAAAAATATCCAATCTAACCATCACCGTTTCGCCTCAATACGCTTCTGTGTCTGCCCCAACAAATAATCGACCAGGATAGCAAGTATCGCAGCGAAAATGGCACCTCCGAATATTTTTTCCGTATCCCGTACGTTGATTCCGGATAGAATTTCCCTTCCTAATCCATCACCGCCGATAAATGGTGCAAGGGTCGCTACTCCAATCCCGATGACTAATGCAATTCGCAGTCCAGCCAGTACAAAGGGAAGCGATAAAGGAAACTTCACCCTTAACAACAGCTGCAGGCGCGTCATTCCCATACCGGTTCCAGCCTCAATGGAATTTTTATCCACTTCCTTCAAGCCGACTGCTGTGTTCCGGATAATTGGCAGAAGCGAGTACAGGAAAAGACCGATCACAACCGTTTTAAACCCAAGTCCAAATATAAGCATCAATACCGCAAGCAGGGCAAGACTCGGGATAACCTGGATCATATTGGCAAGCGCCATGATAACCGCCTCGAATTTTTTATTTTTTGTACATAGAACACCAAGGGGGACGCCGACGATTAATGCAAACAAAATCCCAAGCAGAACCATTACAATATGTTCATAGGTCATTTCCAGCAGCGCCATCCAGTTTCCGGAAAAGTAATCAGAAAAACTTAGCAGTGCATCCATGATCTATCACCTACTCCAACAAGCCTTGTTGTTCCAGATATTTCTTGGCAACGTCTTCTATTTCTTCACCATCAAGATCAACTTTTCCATTCAGATTGCCAATCGTTTCCTCATCAAAGCTTCCGATTAACGGTTCGATGGCATCGGCAATTTCCGGATACTCATCTAATACTTCATTTCTTACGACTGGTGCTGCATTATATGGCGGAAAGAAACTTTTGTCATCCTTCAAAATTTTCAAATCGTATGCAACTATACGCGGGTCGGTGGAATAAGCAAGCACAATATCCACTTCCCCTTTTTTTACTGCATCGTAAACGAGGCCGATTTCCATTGGGTTTGTATCCCCAAATTCAAATCCATACGTATCTACGAAGGCAGTATAACCATCGTTTTCGCGTTCCAGCCACGCTGTATCGAATCCGGCACTAAAATCACTCGCAATACCTTGCAAGTCGGACACTTTTTCCAGCCCGTATTCTTCGGCAATATCCTCGCGTACTGTAAACGCGTATGTGTTTGCATACCCTAATCCATCAAAAAACTTAAAATTGAAATCATCGCCGCTAAAGAAGTCTTTCGCCTGCTGTAATGTAGCAGCTGAATCTTTTGGGTTCTCAATTTCAGTAAACGACGAAATCGCTGTTCCCGTAAACTGGGTCGACATATCGATGTCCCCGCTTTGCATTCCTTCAAGCACGATTGGACTTGTCGCCATGTCCGGGGTTATCTCGACGGAAAGATCCGTCTCCTGTTCGATCAGATCTTTATACATATGGGCAAGAATTTTCGTTTCTGTGTATGTCTGTGCTCCAATCGTTATCGTTCCGCTGCCTGAACAAGCTGCGAGCGGGGCGAACAATAACATGATTAGAACCGAAACAATTCCAAATTTCTTCATTGTTTACTCCTCCATTTGCATAATGTTTTGTTCTGAACTTTCCCGTTTCACAAAAATTTTTTCCAATCGCCCAAACAAGAAGTCAACGACAAGGGCCAATACCATGGCTAAAATAGCTGCTGCCAAAATAAGCGGTTTGTCATTGACACCCATTCCGCCAATAATCAACTGTCCCAACCCGCCGGCACCGATTAATGCGGCCAGTGTAGCCCAGTTGATAATATAAACCGATGTTAATCTGATTCCAGACATAATATACGGCATTGCCAGTGGTACCTCAATTTGGATCATCCGTTGCAGGGGGCTGTAGCCCATCCCCTTTGCAGATTCGATAATTCCAGGGTCAATGGATTCAAAGGCAGCGTATGTATTGCGTAGAATGGGCATTAATGAGTATAAAAACAGCGCGATGATAGCTGGTTTTAAACCGATGCCAATCAGGGGAATGAAAATGGCCAGCATCGCCAGACTCGGGATTGTCTGGAAAATATTAGTAATGGTGAATACGAGAGATTGGATCCATTGGTAGGAAGTTTTAGTGAGAAAAATACCCAATGGAATCGCCACAAGGCACCCAAGCAAAACAGCTGCGCCGGAAATCAGCGAGTGCATCAAAAGTGCATCGAAAATATCAGAAGCACGCTCGACAAATACATAGAAATAATCACTGAAACTATGCATTGTACGCCCACCTCTCCTGGGAGTATATCTCCCGCATATGGCCGACAATACTTCCTCGCGTCAAGAGACCAGCCAGTGTATTATCCGCACTGACAACCGGAATATAGGATAGCTTGGACTCATCCAGAATGTTTACAGCATCCGACAGCAATGAATCAGGTTCTGCTCTGTGCATAAACGGCTGGACAATATCCTTTACCTGCTTCGTTTCATTATCAAATTCCCTTGTTACATCATAAATCGAAACGTAACCTTCGATTCTATTATCATCATCCACAACAACGAGCGAATCAACTTGCTTCTTTTCCATCATGTTCATCGCAACGGCAAGACCCCGGTAAGGAAGAATAGTGGCGGGCTTTCGTACCATGACATCGGCAACGGCCGGCATATCCATCGCTTTTTTCAAGCGCTTTTCCCCGATAAAATTTTTCACAAAATCATTTGCCGGGCGCCGTAAAATTTCTTCCGGACTGCCATGCTGGATAATCTGGCCATCCCGCATCAACACGATTTTGTCCGCGATTTTTAACGCCTCATCCATATCATGCGTCACGAAAACAATCGACTTCTTGATCTCTTTCTGCAGACGGATCAGTTCTTCCTGAAGCTGCTCACGACTGATAGGGTCAAGCGCACTAAATGGCTCATCCATTAAAATGATCCCCGGTTCTACAGCAAGGGCCCTGATAACCCCGATGCGCTGTTGCTGTCCACCACTTAATTCAGAAGGATAGCGCTCTTTGTACACTTTCGGATCAAGTCCGACAAGCTCGAGCAATTCATCTATACGTTCATCGATTTGCACTTGATTCCATTTTAATAAATGTGGTACAACCCCGACGTTTCGCCCAATGGTCATATGAGGGAATAAGCCGATATGCTGAATCACATATCCGATTCCCCGCCGCAGTTCAACCGTATTGATTTGCGAAATATCTTTTCCATCGATGAAAATGCTTCCCTTCGTCGGGGTGATCAGACGGTTAATCAATTTCATCGTCGTCGTTTTCCCGCAGCCGCTTGGCCCGATTAATACTGTAATTTCCCCATCTTCGCACGTCAGATTAATATCTTTTAAAACATCATTCCCCCCTTCAAACTTCTTATAAATATTTTTGAACTCGATCACGTTGACTCACCACCCTAAAATATTAAGTGAAATTCAAGCTTGCGTGATAAATTTCGACCAAACATTTATGTACACTATTTACAATAAACCTTCCCCCCTTCCGGATTGAATCTTTGAAACTGCCATGACACTTTTGGGAGAACCTCCGCCCCACACCATTTCACAGATTCTTCCAAAAAAAATAATAAATTATTATTTTTGCAAATAGGTACACTAATATAGTAATAGTTTTCGACAAATTGTCAACTATCGATAGTGTGTGTTTTACATTTATATTACAGTAATTTTACGATATTACGCTCCCATACTTATTTAAATAGCGAGTTTCTTTGCTATACACTAGCTTCAAGACTATTAGCCATATCAGTCATCTATTTGGTACCGGCACACCATAGAAAGATTATCCGACGGAAGTGGTACCCGAAAAGCTGTCATTTCTTCTATCCGTTCCTACATCATCATCCTCCCCTTCAAATTTGTTCTGAAGCACCCAACAAATGCTCACCGCCGTCAACTTCCAGTGTCGTGCCGGTCATGTAACTGCCAGCTGGTGATAATAGATACGCTGCTGATGCGGCAACCTCATCCGCTGTCCCAAATCTTGCAATCGGGAGCCTTCCCACTGATTTTTGAATTTTGTTATTGTCATACTGATTCAAGCCGGCTGTGGCAATCGTTCCCGGTGCGATCGCATTTATCGTAATTCCATACTTTCCCCACTCGTAAGCGAGTGTCTTGGTCATATTCAAGACACCTGCTCGTGCAGCGCCTGCATGCACCATCCCGGGGATTCCCGACTTCAGGCATAATACAATGTTAACGATACGTCCTGGACTCCCATGTCCGATGACCATGTGAGCAAACGCGGTACTCATCTGCCATGTACCTTGTAAATTCAAATCGATTACCGACCGAAAGCCATTCGCGGAAATGTCCAATGCAGGCGCAGCGAATTGCCCCCCTGCATTGTTTACTAAAAAATCACAACCGCCCCATCGACCCGAAACCGCTTCAAACAATTCCGCGACCTCTTGTTCGGCGCGGATATTAGCCGGAATAAAATCTGCATGTATATTTTCCGCTTGCAAATCCGATACTGCTTGTTCTAATGTTTCCTTTGTTCGTCCAACCAACATCACATGTGCTCCCAAACTGCCAAGCAAACGAGCGATGGTCAAACCGATTCCCGTACCACCCCCGGTTATGAGCGCCGATTTTCCGGCAAATAGCTGCGGAGCAAAAATATTCTCATGTTCCATTTGTTCATACACCCTTCCCAATTGTTATAGCCCCTGTCAAACCGTTCACTTTCCTGTCCAGACAGGTTCGCGCTTTTCCACGAAAGCTTGTTGTCCTTCCAGCACATCATCCGATTGCAGCATTTTTTGATAGGCCGGAAGCTTTCCGCTACGCATGATTTGGTAGCCTGCTTCTACTGATTCCTGTTCGGTGTGGCGCAACATTTCCTTGGCAGCCGCAATGGCTAATGGTGCTGCTTTCACAATTTTATCGGCAATTTTTCGTGTTTCTTGCATTAGTTCGGAACCGCTTACTACACGGTTTATCAAGCCATAATGATACGCGCGTTCGGCGGTTAAGGGACTTCCCGTATAAATCATTTCCAACGCAATCGCCCGCGGAATCCTTTTCGGCAACCGCAATATGCCACCTGCATCCGGCATCATGCCGATTGTTACTTCCGGGAATAAAAATGCCGCATGGTCCGCTGCAATGACAAGATCACACGCGAGTGCCAGTTCCAATCCGCCGCCAACCGCCATTCCATTGACCGCCCCGATGACCGGTTTATTTAAATCAAATCGTTCGGTCAAACCGGCGAACCCCCCTGGGCCGTGATCCGCATTAACTGACTCCTCCGCCTTCAAATCCCAGCCGGCTGAAAAGAACCGGTCGCCCGCACCCGTTATAATCGCTACTCGTAAAGAAGGGTCATCACGAAACTGACAAAAAGCCTGATCCAATTCGCGACTGCATAAGGTATTAATCGCATTCACTTTCGGGTGGTTCAACGTCACTTCAAACACGGGACCATCCCGTGCGATATCGATGTATTTCATTGCCAATACGCCCTCCCCGCTCCTGCTAAACTATTACGATGCTTGCTAAAATACGTTGCAAAATCCATGCCAAAATTCAGACCCGCTAACACAACCTTCTGTATATTCAGAATCATCCGGATGAGTTTTTTTATACTCATGACACCCAATAATGACTCATAAACTGAAATAGACACTTTTTTAATGTATATGGTATAATTATATTTAAATAATTTAGACTTTTTTGCTATATCATCGTTGGCAACACTCCGACCCTTTACTGTCGGGGATATAGGCAGTACCTCTACGTGATCAGCAGGGATGAAGTGTTTTTACCCTTATTTTGAATAAGAGGAGCCAATAGCATGAATCAGACTGATAATGAAAACAAAATCGAAATTACACCGGTATTGTTAAAAGACCTGTTGGATTATTCTTCTGATGAAATTTTTATCTTTAACAACAAGCGGCAAATTATTTACGTCAATAGTATCTGTGAACGGAATTACGGGCTTAAAAAAGAAGATTTGCTTGGAAAAGAAAGCACGCATTTATTTGAAAAAGCATATTGGACCCCGTCGATTTATCCGGAAGTGTATAAGAAGAAAAAACCGATATCGATTATCCAGACAACCAATACAGGCGCTGAACTGTTTACATCAGCGATCCCCGTTTTAAATGACCGGAATGAGATCGAATTGGTCATCACAACAGCTAGAGCATTAGACAACTTCAAAACACATACATACAACGAACTTGTGAAAATCGAATCACAAGAAGCGCATGGCATGATTACCCATTCCGATAAAATCAAACACATCATAAAGTTCGCGGGAAAGGTCGGCAAAACGAATTCAACCATCTTGATTCAGGGTGAATCGGGAACCGGAAAAGGGATCCTTGCCCAGTATATCCATCAGGCAAGCAGTCGAAAAGATCAATCATTTTTAACAATCAATTGCGCGGCAATCCCCGAAGAGTTATTGGAATCCGAGCTATTCGGTTACACAAAGGGCGCCTTTACCGGGGCGAACCCGTCTGGAAAAAGCGGATTACTGGAAACAGCCGATAATGGCACCATCTTCCTCGATGAAATCGGCGATATATCGATGGTCCTTCAGGCAAAACTGCTGCAAGTTATCCAGGATAAAGAGTTTATTCCGGTTGGCGGACACAAAAAGAAAAAAGTAAACATCCGCTTCATTGCAGCTACCAATCGGGATTTGGCCCAACTTATCGAAGAAGAAAAATTCCGGGAAGATTTATACTACCGGTTGAACGTAATTGACCTCACATTGCCACCACTCCGGGAACGAAAAGAAGATATTATTCCACTTATCTATTATTTTTTAAATAAATTTAACCAGGAATATGAGACAAATAAAGTGATTTCTCAAAAATGCCTCGGTGTCCTTACCGAATATTCGTGGCCGGGCAATATACGTCAATTGGAAAACCTGATGGAGCGACTGGTGATTATCAGTGATAACGTTATTGAATATCACGATCTCCCCGAAACGTTTTTTCAAAAAAAGCAGCATGCCGACACCGATCCGGACACACCATTAACAATGGATGAGGCAGTGGAACAGGCAAAACAGTACATGATCAGAAAATCGTATCAACAACATAAAAGTTCACGAAAAGTCGCAGAAGATTTACAAGTCAGCCAAACGACCGCAACAAGACTTATCCGTAAGTATTGCAGCGATTTACAGAAAGATTTATAGTTCGCCGGTAAAATAGTAAGCGGTTTCATTAAGCAACAAACGTTACCTCCCTTCATGAAACCGGTATACAAATTATAAAAATTACAGCGACCTTTATTCAAAGAACAAAGGCTCGGGGCGCCCGTTTAGTGACGTACGGACTGCGCTCAGCGCTGCGGCAGGGTCGGTGTTGCCGCGCATCGCGGCGGTTTTAGCCGATCTGCCCCACTGGCCGCCGGAGATAAAGGAAACATGCCCCCCTCATAAGGGGGTATGCCGACGTTGGGCGCAAAGCCCGGGTTTAGTCGGCCTTCCTTGGACTTCTGGAATCGCTGTTGACTTATCGGACGGAGGTGAAGGAAGTCACGCTACAGCTTTGCTGGAGCCGGACGTGGCAATTTTTGATAAAGTTTTCCTAGAGCCAAAAATTTATGCTTTCTTGCTAATTAAAAAGAAAAATATTATGGTAACTTAAAAATGGCTTTTATGCTTATTCCCGAGTCTTTTCTCTTTTCATAACCACCATTTCTAGGTATAATGTAGGAAGAGATTTGCATATAGTAATAAGACCACAGCAGGTACTGTGGTCGATTAAGCTGTTCCTTCAGTGGTTCGGCTTTTCATGAATAGACCTCTCTCTTATTCCGCTGCAGGGTTTCGAGGGGGGTCTATTTTCTGTTAATCATTTCCACGATTAACGCCAGCAATCCAATCAACAAGGTACCGAAGCCAATCAGTACCATAAACACTTCAAACATACCCAAAAGCCTCACCCCCTTTGCCGGCAAAGACGTATCAGCCGT